>DASUHM010000041.1 GCA_036273515.1 Gaiellales bacterium | reverse complement strand
GCTGATGCTCGTCGCAGGAGTCGCAGCCTCCGGAGTAGACGTCGAACGCTTGTTCGTGTATGTCTACGCCATGGACTATCGACTCGCGGTCAGGCACGAGGAAGCGATCACGGCAGCGCTCGGTCCTTCCGGACGGATGATAGCCCGCGAGGAGCCACGCCAGAAAGGGGAGCAACTTGGCACGCCCGGGCAGCCTGGGTTGTCTGTTCCCGTTCGCGGGCTCGGCTAGGCATAGGCGACCCGTACGGGAGGGAAGGTCGTTGCCCGTGGTGAACCGACGTCGCTATCAAGGGGGCCTTACGCCTTGGCCCCCCGGAGCGTGACGACCGCAGCGGCCGTCCAGACATAGGCCCCTGGGTTCCCCAGTTTCGGGGAGCCGCGGCTCCCCGATTTCGGGAGCAAAACGAAAAGGAGGCTCTTGCTGTCGATATCTCCTGTGCGTGGGCATTCCGCCCATGCGTGTACGAGAACCTGACAGGCGAAAGGAACGTGTTGGACGAGACAATCGAATGGGCACGCACCTACATCGAGTACGGGTTCGCGCTCGTGCCGGTGAAGGGAAAGAGGCCGAACTTCAACGTGCTCAAGCGCCGGAATGGGAACTTTGAGTGGGGCAGGTACTGCACCAATAAGGCGACCATCGAGGAGGTCGCTGACTGGGTGACGATCGACCCGACCACCGGGATCGGGATCATCACCGGCACGCCCTCGAAGCTGGTAGTAGCCGACTACGACTCAGCGACCGCACCGGATCTCCGCACCGCGAGCGTCCAGACAGCCAAGGGGCATCATCTCTACCTCCACCATGAGATGGCGATGCCGACTAGGGAGACGGCCTTCGGCGACCTGAAAGCGGATGGTGGCTACGTGGTCGCTCCTCCGTCGCCGACAGTGATCGGAACGAGCTACACCTGGGTTCCCAACCGCGGCCTCGACGAGATCGGACTGATGCCATACGAAGCCGCGGCATCCCTCTTCACTTCGTCTACACCGACTATACCCTTAGGAGTGAATGTATTTACTCCTAAGGGTAAAGGGAGTACCACTCCTTCATCTGAATGGCTGGCTAGCTGGGACAAGGATGCGCGGTTCGTGTCGGCGGTATGCGAACGCCTCGGGATCCCGGCCAAGGGCGTCGGCAAGAACTTTCGGTGTGTCCTTCCCGGCCACCAGGAGACTCACCCCTCTGCCTCGCTCACGCACGACAAGAACGGAGCGGTCGTCTACCACGACTGGCACCGACGCGACGGCCAGGAGTTCTTCCTGCTGGCCGAGGTGTACGCCGCGGTCACCGCAGGCAAGGTCGTCAAGCTGAACAAGCCCGAACTGGCGCGCTGGAAACTCCGCCTGTTGGTCGAGACCGGCGTCGTGGCGGCGCCCGCAGTGACCCTGCCGCCGCTCACATCTGCAAACAGCACGCAGACCAAGGTCTACGACGGGCTGCGGCTCCTCATCCAAGCCCGAACCCTCGCTGACGACCCCGACCCGTTCCCCTTCACTGCCAGCTTCGTCAGCCGCTGGTGCGCCATCACCGAAGACCAGGCCAAGCTCGCCATCCGCTTCATCCGCGACCAAGGCCTGCTCACCATCGCCGGAAAGTTCCCGAGCGGAGTTCACACTGGTCACCTGTACCTGCCCGCCGGGTCGTCGGACGCAGCGACATCCACCTGGTCGTCAACGACCCAGAAAACCTCACCACCCGCCTGATACGCTGCCCCGACTCCTCCGTCCAAGGATGCCCTGGGCCACGCCTGGGTGAAAGGAAACCATGCGGACGGAGATCACGCCGAGGCATCGGCGAGCACTTCCTGCGAGCGCGGCCAGCCACAGTGCGACGGAGTTGGTCATCAGCGCCAAGGTACTCGGCGCTCGGCTCCAGCGGGGCGAGTTTTCCGAGGATCGCACGGCACTGGCGGTCAAGCTGGGACAGACGCTGCGGCGCCTGCGCCAGGTCGGCATCCACCGCCAGGGCGGCTACACCCGCTGGCGGGCCTGGTGCGACGCGGAACTGCCCATCTCCGGGCGGATGGCCGATCGCTACATCCGCGTCGCGACGGAATGGGAGCGTGGTGCCAGAGGCACCTCCCTCAGGGAGGTTGCCGGAGAAGCACCCGCCGAGCGGGTCAGCGTCGGCGAGGTCACCACCCGCGTCCTCACCGACGACGACTTCGTCACCAGCCTCGTCACCGACGACGACGCCTGGCAGCGACTCGCCTCCATCAGGGACATGATGAAGCGGAAGACCAATCGGCCCCCCAGCAAGCCCACCCCCGTCCTCACCGACCTCCACCGCGCCCGCAAAGCCCTCTACCTGGCCACGAGGAAGGCCGAACGCCTCACCGCCCGAGCGCTCGCAGGCCAAGTAGCTCTCGACCGAGAGCTTGCCGACAGGCTCCATCGGGCGATGCAGGACATGAGCAGCCACTACGGCGCGCTCGACGACGCCGTACAAGCGCTCGCCGCCACCGCCGCCAACCTGTGGCGGTAACGCGGCTATGGGACGCGCGGTTCCCGTCGCCGCTGGTACGACCGCCAGGTGCTCCTGGCGGCTAGCTCGGGAGCAAGGTCTCGGTCGTTTGCCCCATCTGATGGACGCCCATTTTTCGGAGAGCCCATTCCTCTTGATCAGGGGTCAGCCCGTCCCAGTACGCTGCCGCAATCCGCTCGCGCTGCGCCCGACTCGACGCCTGTCCGTGGATGTCCGGGGGAAGAGGCCGGAGGACGAATCCCTGTGTTTTGGGGGTTTCTGGCATATGGAAAACCGCTTGGTTGAACCATGCGCCCGGCACGATTCGAACGTGCGGCCTCTGCCTCCGCAGGGCAGCGCTCTATCCCCTGAGCTACGGGCGCGTGAGCGTCGGAGTCTATCGGCCTCCGCGACGCCGCATCCCGCTTCCCCTAGTCGGCCGCGGTCGGGATCTGCGGGCGCTGCGTGAGCACGATCGCGGCGACCGCCAGGTCGGCGCAGACGATGTACGCCGGGTAGACGATGAGCCCGAAGTCCAGCGACCCGACTGCGACGAGCGCGCAGGCGCCGCTCAGTGCGCTCATCACGTAGGCCGAGAGCGTCTCGGAGTACGGGTCGGCGTACGTCTTCGGCATCATCATCACGACCGCGACCAGGTCGGAGATCACGACGCACAGCGTGGCGATGGTCGGGTCGCCGGCCAGGTACCAGCCGACCACGCCGAGGGCGGCGATCGCGAGCAGCAGGATGTCGAGCCGGCTCGAGCCTCCCACGCCTCGGCGGATCGAGAGCAGCAGGATCAGGCACGTCCCGAGCAGCTGCGACACGGCCATGAGCAGGCTCCACCTGCCGCCGTCGGCACGCTGCGAGAGCAGGACGATCAGCGACAGCGTGAACCAGATCGCCCACGTTCCCCGGTGCGGCTTCGTCTTACCAGCCAGGATGTCCCGCACGTACGGCACGCAGGCCAGCGCCTGGAGGAGGCCGGAGACGATGCCGAACAGCCAGAGCATGCGGCAAGTGTAGGATCGCGTCGTGGCCCAGGCAGCTGACCCGACCCGCGAGGGCACACTCCAGTTCGAGCTCGGCAACGGCGAGGTCGCCGAGACCTGGTTCCGGGTCACGGGCGACCTCGAGTCCGGCGGCGCGCCGCTCGTGCTCCTGCACGGCGGGCCGGGCGCGACGCACGACTACCTGCTGTCGATGGCCGACCTCGCCTCCGGCCGCGGCGTCGTCCACTACGACCAGCTCGGCAACGGCCGTAGCAGGCACTACCCGGAGCGCGGCGCCGACTTCTGGACGGTCGACCTCTTCGTCCGCGAGCTGCACAGCCTCGTCTCGGCCCTCGGGATCGCCGACCGCCACCACGTGCTCGGCCAGTCGTGGGGCGGCTTCCTCGCTCAGGAGTACGCGTTCACGCGGCCGGCCGGACTGCGGTCGCTCGTCCTCGCCGACACGGCGGCGTCGTTCCCCGACTTCGTCTCCGAGGCCAACCGGCTGCGGGCCGACCTGCCGCCCGAGGTCGAGGCGACCCTGCGCCGCCACGAGGAGGCGGGCACCACCGACGACCCGGCCTACATGGAGGCCTGCCACGTCTTCTACGGGCGCCACGTCTGCCGGCTCGACCCGATGCCGCCCGAGGTGATTGCGGCCTTCGAGTGGATCGAGCGCGACCCGACCGTCTACCACACGATGAACGGGCCGAGCGAGTTCCACGTCGTCGGCTCGATCCGCGACTGGCAGTCGAAGGACCGGCTCGGCGAGATCCAGGTGCCGACGCTGCTCGTCTCCGGCCGCCACGACGAGGCCACGCCGGCGCTCCAGGAGACGCTCCAGCAGGGCATCGCCGGCTCGGAGTGGGTCGTGTTCGAGGACTCGTCGCACATGCCGCATGTCGAGGAGCGCGACCGGTTCATGCAGGTCGTGGGCGCCTGGCTCGCCCAACACGACTAGAGGTCGCGGCGCTTCAGCCCGACCGCCGTCGCGGCCAGCACGACCGTCGCGTACCCGACCGCCCACACGCCGAGCAGCGGCCCGGCGCCCTGGGCGCCGCCGAACGGGCCGAGGTGCACGATCACGCCGGTGAAACCGCTCGTGTCGGCGGTGAGGGCATGCAGCCCGGCCTGGTAGAGCGCGTCGAACGGCAGCGCCCAGGAGGCGACCTTGCCGATCTGCTGCAGCCGCTCCGAGGGGAGCGAGTAGCCGATCTGCCCGAGCAGCCCCGAGACCAGCCCGGCGCCGTAGATCATGAGCACGGCGATCCCGTTGGCGATGGTCGACAGGTAGACCGAGCCCAGCAGCGAGATCGCCGCGAGGATGCAGACGGCGGCCGCGAGCGCCACGCCGGGCATGACGATGCTGTCGGGCCACCAGCCGCCCTCGAGCCCGGTGATGACGACGCTCGCGCCGTACACGAGCGCGGTGTACGACGCACACAGGCCGCAGGCCGCGCCGAGGCGGGCGGCGACGAAGACCGTCCGCCCGATGGGCCGCACCACGATCGGCTGGAGCAGGCCCTGCTCGGCGTCGCCGCGAACGACGTTGAAGGTCAGGAACACCGCGAGCACCGCCCCGAGGAAGAGCGTCGCGAACATCGCCAGGCCGAGCAGCGTGGCGCCGGCGAGGGCGTTCGCGTCGACGAGCGTCCCGTTCTGGTGCACCCTCGCGGTGTTCACGGCCGAGAACGCGAAGTGCGTGGCGACGGAGTAGAGCGCCAGGAACGCGACGGTGAGCAGCGCGACGACGACCAGCACGCGGCGGCGCAGGCACTCCCGCAGCGTCACCCGCACGATCACGCCGGCGCCGTTCATCCCATCTCCCCCTCGACCGCCTCCAGGTAGGCCTCCTCGAGCGTCGAGCGCGTCGCCCGCACCTCGTACACCTGCTCGCCGGCAGCCACGAGCTCGGCGACGAGCGCGGGGATCTGCTCGCGCGTAGCGTCATACCGGCGCGCGCCCGAGCCGGTCTCGATCTCGACACCGCCCGCCGCGGTCAGCTGCTCGGGCGTGCCCTGCGCGACCACGCGGCCGCGGTTGATGATCACGACCCGGTCGCACACGAGCTCGATCTCGCTCAGGAGATGCGAGTTCAGGAGGACGGCGGTGCCTCCTGATCGCAGCTCCTCGAGCATGTCGCGCACCGTGCGCCGGCCGGCAGGGTCGAGCGCGCTCGTCGGCTCGTCGAGCACGAGCATGGGCGGGCCGGCAACGAGCGCCTGGGCGATCCCGAGCCGCTGCTGCATGCCCTTCGACATCGTCTCGACCCGGCGTTCGGCGACGTCCGCAAGGCCAACCAGCTCGAGCAGGCGCCCGCGCTCGGCAGCGCCGCCGTCCGACCGGGTCAGGCCCTGGTGCATGCGCAGCAGCTCGTCGGCAGTCATCCAGCCGGGGAAGCGGAAGAGCTCGGCCAGGTAGCCGAGGCTGGCCCGCGCCGGGGGCGACCCGGCCGGCGCGCCGCACACCGTCGCCGTACCGGCGGTCGGGCGCACGAGGCCGCAGCCGATCTTGACGAGCGTCGACTTGCCGGCGCCGTTCGGGCCGAGCAGCCCGACCAGCTCGCCCGCGTCGACGTGCAGGCTGACGCCGTCGAGCGCGACGGTGCGGCCGAAGCGCTTGCGCAGATCCTGGGCGGCGAAGGCGACCGTCACGGGCGGCTGCTAGACGGCCGGCTCGAGCAGCTCGACGCGCTCGTCCTCGGTCTCGGGCGGCGCCCCGTACACGTAGACGAGCAGCTCCTCGGCGCCGTGGTTCGCCGCCTGGAGCGCCGTTCCCGCCTCGACATGGACGATGCCGCCCGCCTGCATGTCGCACCGCTCCGGGTCGTCGCCCAGGTACATCGAGAGCGTCCCCTCCAGGACGACGAACGTCTCCTCGTGCGTGGGGTGGCGGTGGCGGCGGCCGCGGGCGCCGGGCTCGTAGCGCCAGACGTTCGCGCGCGAGTGGGCGAAGCCCGCGAGCTCGCTCAACTCGGCGACGTGCCGGGCCGGCTCGCCGGGCTCGCGCGGCCGGGTGATCCAGTCCGGCTCGCCGGGAGAGATTGCGCGGAAGCCCACGGCGGCAGCCTAGCCAGGTCTCCCGCAGGGACTGCTACGCCCGCGTCGGCACCGAGACGTCGAATCGCGAGCCGCGCTCCGGCGTGCTCGACGCCTCGATGCGGCCGCCCAGCGCCTCGACGATGCGCTTCGCGAGCGTGAGCCCGAGCCCCGAGCCCCGGCTCGAGCGGGCCGGATCGGCACGCCAGAACGCCTCGAACACCCGCGGCAGCTCGTCGGCCGCGATCCCCGGGCCGCTGTCCTCCACCGACAGCCTGATGCCGTCGGCGCCCGCCCGGGCACGAAGCGTCACCCATCCGTCCGCCGGCGTGTAGCGGACGGCGTTGTCGAGCAGCGAGTGGACGACCCGGGCGAGCTTCGGCGAGCACTGGCTGGCCCCGGCGCCGGCGAGGTCGACGCCGATGCGGATGCCCTTCTCGGCCGCCTCGGGCCGGCACAGGTCGAGCGCCCCTTCGACCACCTCGGCGAGCGAGGTCGAGCGGGCGTCGCGGGCGAACTCCGCCGCGTCCAGCTGGGCGAGCTCGAAGAGATCGTCGACCATCGTCACGAGCGCCATTACCGACCGGCGCATCTCGGCCGTGTACCGCGCGACGGTCTCGGGATCGCGGACGATGCCGTCGTCGATCGCCTCGACCATCGCCCGCAGGTTCGCGATCGGCGTGCGCAGGTCGTGCGAGAGCGAGGTCATGAGGTCGCGCCGCTGCGCCTCGACCGCGCGCTCGGCCTCGATGCCCGACTCGAGCCGGGCCGCTGCCGCGTCGAGCGTCTCGCCCAGCAGCCGCAGCTCGGGCGCTGCCCGCAGCTCGCCGGCGCGCGCGTCGAGCCGGTTCTCGCCAAGCGACCGGGCGGTTGCGACGAGGCGGGCGAGCGCGCGGGTGTTCGACCGCCCGACGATCAGCGCCGCCGCCACCCCCGCAGTCACGGAGTAGAGCGCGACCGACACGAGCTCGGCCGGGTTGTCGGGGGAGATCAGCATGAAGTGGCTCAGCACGAGCAGGTCGACGACGGTCACGAGCGAGGCGATGACGGCGATCGCGATCAGGGTGTACGCGAGCCCGGCCCGGGTCGCGAGCCGCCGGGCGAGGAGGGATGTGACGAGCGTCGCCAGCGCGATCGGCCCGAGCAGCGCGACCAGGCGAAGCGTCTCGCTCATGCGTCGAACCGGTATCCGACGCCGTGCACGGTCACCAGCCGGCGCGGCCGCGATGGGTCGTCCTCGATCTTCGCCCGCAGCCGCCGGATGTGCACCGTCACGGTCTCGGTGTCGCCGCTCCACACGTAGCCCCACACCGACTCGACGAGCTCGGCGCGCGTGTAGACCCGCCCCGGGCTCGACGCCAGCCGCAGGAGCAGGTCGAACTCCTTGCGGGTCGTGCGGACGACCTCGCCGCCACGCCTGACCTCGCGTCTGAAGGGGTCGACCACGAGCTCGCCGAACTCGAGCGGTGCCCGCGGCTCGCCGCCGCCGCGGCGCAGGACGGCGCGCACGCGCGCCACCACCTCGCCGGGCGAGTACGGCTTCGTCACGTAGTCGTCGGCGCCGAGCTCGAGGCCCGCGATCCGCTCGCGCTCGCTCACCTTCGCAGACAGGATGATCACCGGGACGCTGCTCTCGAGCCGGACGAGCCGCAGGAGCTCGAGGCCGCTCAGCTTCGGCAGCATCAGGTCGAGCACGATCACGTTCGGGGGCTGCGCCTCGATCGCGGTCAGCGCGGCGTGGCCGTCGGCGGCCGCGTCCACCTCGAAGCCCTCGTGCGTGAGGTAGCGGGTGAGCACGTCGCGCACCACCGGCTCGTCGTCGACGACGAGGACACGCGGTGATGGTGCCGTCGACGCCATGCCACCAGCGTACCGGTGTCAGGGCGGGCCGGAAGGGTGTTCAGGTTCTTGCAAGCTCGCCGCCCTGGGCCGGCTGGATCCGGCCGGCGCCGAGGACGATGCAGACGATCAGCGCGAGCGGGATCAGGAGCGCCGCCCGCAGCTCCACCCGGCCGGCCGCAAACCCGATCGCGGCCGGGCCGACGATCGATCCCGTGTACGCGATCAGAAGGACGCGCGCGAGTGTCTCCTCGACGCCGTGGGCGACCGCCCCCGCGGCGCTCAGGACGAGCGGGACGATCGGCGCCAGCCCGGCTCCCATGAGCGCGAAGCCGGCGATGCCCGCGCCGGGCACCGGCACGGCGAGGGCCAGCCCGAGCCCGGCCGCGGCGGTGAGCCCTGCCCGCCGGGCGAGGGCGACCGGCCCGACCACCGTGACGATCCGGTCGCCCGTCAGCCGCGACGCGGCCATCGCGACCGAGAAGCCGGCGAAGGCCGCGGCGGCGAGCGCCGCTCCTGCCCCCGCCCGGTCGTGCAGGTAGACGGCGCTCCAGTCGGCCGCCGCGCCCTCGGCGAAGAAGCTGCAGAAGGCGATCGCGCCGAGGACGACCAGCTCGGCCGACCAGGCCGGTTGCCCCTGCCCGGCCGCCCGGACGGGCGGCGCCGGGTGGGGGAGGGCGGCCAGGACGGTCACCGCCACGCCGGCGACGATGACGGCGACCGCCGCGAAGTGGCGTTCGGGGCCGACGCCGGCAGCGGCCGCGGCGCTGGCGCCGAGCGCACCCAGCAGCAGGCCGACGCTCCAGGCGCCGTGGAAGCCGGACATGAGCGGCCGCCGGCGGTCTCGCTCGACCGCGACGGCGATCGTGTTCATCGCGACGTCGACGATCGCGCCGAGGATGCCGAAGCAGGCGAGCGCGGCGAACAGCGCGGCCAGGTCGGCCGCGAACGCCGACGCGACCAGGGCCGCGGCCATCGCCGGGATGCCGCCGCGGACGACGGTCGCAGGTCCCAGCCGCCGGGCCAGGCGGCCGCCCCACCAGCTGCCGAGCAACGTCCCGGCCGCCATCCCGAACAGGGCTGCGCCGAGCGCGGTGTCGGAGAGGCCGAGCGCATGCTTGATCGCCGGCACCCGGCCCGCCCACGTGCCGACGAGCGTCGCGTGGAGCACGAACGCGGTCCCCACGAGGCGGCCGTCCCTGTCCTGCCACGGCATGGCCTCGAAACTCGCGTGGTTCCCCCCGGGCGCCGGCCGGTCCGGCGCCCGGAAGGGGTGTCGCTACGAGGAGGCGACGCCGGTGTCGCCCGCGGGCAGGCCGCCGACCGAGCCGACGGGCGTCAGCGTGCCGCCGCTGCCGATGCGGTAGCTCGTGATGCTGTGCAGGCCGCTGGTCAGGACGTCGAGGTAGCCGCCGCCGGGGGTGACGGACTCGTCGAGCGGCGTGCTCGTCGATCCGGGGCTGGCGGCGACGCCGCGCAGGTGCAGGCGGCCGTGGCCGTCGACGCGGAACGCCGAGATCGTCCCGCTGCCCGCGTTGGCGGTGTATGCGATCCGGCCGGCGATCGCGACCCAGCATGCGGCCAGCTGGTTGGCCGAGACCGGCCCCGAGAGCAGCCGCAGCGCCCCGGTGTGGCCGATCCGGTACGACGACGCCGCGCTCGTCGGCGCCTGGTGCGCGTCCGAGATGACCAGGACGCCGTCACGGGTGAACCCGAACCCGAACGGGGCCGCCCCGGCCGACGCGAACGAGCGCAGGCGACCGATCGCGCCGTCGCGCCGCAGCGTGATGGTGTCGATCGTGCTCGAGCCGGGGTTCGTCACGGCGAGGGCTGTTCCGGCCGGGTTGAGCGACACCTGGGCAGGGCCCGCGTCACCCGAGGCCAGCGGCTCGGAGCCGCCGTGGATGCGGCGCAGGCCGCCGCCGGTGACGCGGAAGCCGACGACGTTCAGCGCGCCGGCGTTCACCACGTACACGCGGCCGTGGCCGGCGGTCACGCTGGCGGGGCCCGCTCCGCCGGACGACACGACCGCCAGGCGCCGCAGGTGGGCGCCGTGCACCGCGAAGACGGCGATCGTGCCCGACCCGCCGTTGACCGCGTAGAGGCGGCGGCCGTCCGGGCTGAGTGCGAGCGCGCCCTGCGTCGTCGCGGTGACGCCGGTGCCCGCGCCGCCCGTCGAGACCGAGCCGGCCGGCGCGAGCGTGCCGTCGTGCCCGCGGGCGAAGACGAGCACCCGGTTGCCGGACGTCCCGTTCGCCAGCGTGAACACGGCCTGGCCGCCGGTGTGTGCGGCCGCCGTCGCCGGGAATGCCAGCGCGGCGAGCGCGCCGAGCGGTACCAACCATCGTCGTCTCATCTGCATGCTCCCTCCGAGTCGCTTGCGCCCGGCGGGAGGCCGGGCGTCGTACTCGAAGCACGTTAGGGAGGCGGTCTTTCCGGGCCCTTGCCCGTTCCTTGCAAGAACCCGACGATTCCCGCTGCCACGTCCCGGCGGCGCCCGTGGATACGCTCTCGGCGGTGGATGCGACCACGACTCCGGGCGCCGTCGCACCCGTCTCCGTGCGGCGGGAGGGCCTGGCGTGGGCGTTCGCGGGCGTGCTGATGTTCTCGTTCTCTGTGCCGCTGACGAAGGAGGCGGTCGGCGGGTTCAGCCCGTACCTGACCGCCACCGGCCGCGCGGTCATCGCCGGGGTGATCGCTGCGGCGCTGCTCGCGCTGACACGCGCGCAGCTCCCGCCGCCGCACCTGCGCCGGCCGATCGTCTTCACGATGCTCGGCGCCGTCTTCGGCTGGCCGATCCTGCTGGCGCTCGCGCTCGAGCGCACGACGTCGGCGCACGTGGCGGTGATCGCCGCGTTCATGCCGCTCACGACCGCGCTCATCGCCGTCATGCGGACGCACGAGCGGGTCAGCTGGCAGTTCTGGGCGGCGGCCGGGATCGGCACCGCGGCACTGGTCGTCTTCGCGCTCTCGCGCGCCGGCGGCGGCGACGACCTCCTGGCCGACCTGCTCGTGGTCGGGGCCGTGCTCATGTCGTCGTGGTGCTACGTCGAGGGCGCGACGGTCACCCGCGCCATGCCCGGCTGGCAGGTCATCTCGTGGGTCGTCGTGCTGGCGCTACCGCTCACCATCCCGCTCTCGGCCGGGCTGTGGTGGTTCACGCGCGGCTCGTACAGTCCGTCGGGGACGGAGTGGCTCTCGCTGGTGCTGCTCGGCGTGTCCTCGATGTACCTGGGCTTCTTCGCCTGGTACCGCGGCCTCTCGCTGGCCGGCATCGCGCGCGGCGGGCAGGTGCAGCAGCTGCAGGCGCTGCTGACGCTCGTCTGGTCGGCGCTGCTCTTGAACGAGCACGTGACGGCGCCGACCGTGCTGGTCGCGCTGACGGTGATCGGATCGGTCGTATGGGCGCAGCGCGCACGGGTGCCGCCCGTGGTCACGCCGCAGGAATAGCCGGCCGCTCCTTGCAAGAACCGGAACACTGTGACCGGCGCACGTGTAACGCCAACCGATCGGCCGCATACTGCGAGGGATGGGTGAACGACGCATCGGCCGCGCGGCATTCCTCTCGGTGGTCGGCGCCGGCGGGATCGGCCTGCTCTTCGGCGACCGCATCACCTCGGCGCTGCACGCCCCGATCGCCGACGCCGGCTCGATCGTCCCGAACGCGATCAAGGACGTCTTCCCGACCGGCTGGCGCATCTACGCGATCAACCCGCCGTGGCCGACGTTCGATCCCGCCGACTACCGGCTCGAGATCACCGGCCACGTCCGCAAGCCGGTCACGCTGACATGGCCCGAGGTGCGTGCCCTGCCGGCGGTCTCGCAGACGAACACCTTCCACTGCGTCACCGGGTGGACGGTCTCGAACGTGCACTGGCGCGGCGTGCGCCTGCAGACGCTGTGGGACATGGTCGAGCCGCTGCCGAGCGCCCGCTACGCCAACTTCGTCTCGATGGAGCGCGGCTACGTCGACACGCTCTCGATGAAGCAGACGACCCTGCCCGACGTGATGCTCGCCCACACGATGCAAGGGCAGCCGCTGGCGCGCGCGCACGGGTCGCCGATGCGGCTCGTGATCCCCGAGATGTACGGCTACAAGAGCGTGAAATGGCTCCACCGGATCGAGCTCGTGCCGCAGCTCGAGCCCGGGTTCTGGGAGCAGAACGGCTACGACGTCGATGCCTGGGTCGGCCGCTCGAACGGGTACTGAGCGCGGCCGGCCGCGGCCGGTCTACGTGCGCCGGTTCTGGCCGGAGGAGCGCTCGCTCCACTGGCTGCTCGCGGTCACGTTCCTCATCCTGCTCGCCACCGGCCTGATCCTCTACCTGCCGGCGTTCGCCGAGCTGGCGGCCAACCGGCGCCTGTGGAAGTCGCTCCACCTGGGCGCTGCGATCGCGTTCTGGGCGGGGCTCGTCGTCCTGGTCGCGAGCGACACCGGCGGGCGCCTGCGCCGCACCGCCTCCGAGGTCGACCGCTTCGACGAGGACGATCTGCGCTGGATGCGCTGGGCGGTGACGCGGCGCGGCGACGAGCCGCCGCAGGGCCGCTTCAACGCGGGGCAGAAGCTGAACACCGCCGTGGTCTTCGGGCTCATGCTGGTGTTCTCGGTCAGCGGCCTGCTCATGTATCTGCAGGAGACCGACGCGGCCGTGCGCGGGCGCACGAGCGCGATCCTCGTCCACGACATCGCCACCTGGATCGCCGTGCCGCTGGTCGCCGGCCACCTCTACCTGGTGCTGGTCAACGCCTCGACCCGCCACTCGCTGCGGGGCATGGTGCTCGGCACGGTGCGGCGCGACTGGGCCCGCCGTCACCACCCCAAGTGGGACGCCGATGACTAACGGGGGTCTGACCCCGTTTATTCAGGGGTAGGCAGGAAGCGCTCGGCCGCGCGGCGGATCTCGCCCGGGCGCTCGAGCCAGGGGAAGTGGCCGCAGTCCGGGATCGTCTCCACCCAGGCGCCCGGCACGAGGGCGGCCGCCTCGAGCGACGACGACACCGGCAGCGGGTCGCGCTCGCCGTGCAGGAAGAGCGCCGGCAGCTTCGCCGACGGCAGGCCGGTGGCAAGGGTGAAGCGGTTGAAGTGGTCGGAGATCGACGCGTTCGTCCCGGTCGAGCACTCGACGCCGATCCGGTCGGCCGGGTGCGGCGGCGCGGCGTCCGGGTCGGCGAAGTAGCGCGGCCACACGAGCTGCGAGCGCTCGACGAGGGCGGCCTCGGTGACCTCGCCGCGGCGGCGGCTGTCCTCGATCTCCTCGATCCGGGCGACATCCTCGGGGCGCATGGAGCGGCGCAGGTTGGCCCCGAACTCCGCGAACACGCGGTCGAACGCGCCCAGCGCGTTCACGCAGATCACGCCGAGCAGCCGGTCGGGGTGCGCCACCACGAGGTGCAGCGCCAGGTGCCCGCCCCACGAGTGGCCGACGACCCAGGCCCGCTCGATCGCGAAGTGGTCGAGCACCGCGACCGCGTCGTCCATGTGCGCCTCGATCGTGAACGGGCCTTCCATCGTCGACGGCCGCGTGCCGCGCTGGGTGTAGCGGTGCGTCTCGAGCAGCCCGCCGAGCTCGGCGGCGAGGCCCTCGGTGTAGTCCGGCCAGGCCGGGCCGCCGTGCAGGATCAGGGCCGGCGGCCCGTCGCCGCCGCGGTGGCCGGCGAGCTCCCCGCCGCCGACCGGAACCGAGAACGGCTCCTCGCGCACGCGCGGGAACCTACAGGAACGGCGCTCCGATGGTCACGACAAGAAGGGCGCGCCGATGGTCACGGCGAGAAGGGTGATCGAGAGCGCCGACGTCGCCACCACCGTCAGCCCGGCGATGACGTTGAAGAACCGGCCGTTGCGGTAGTCGCCCATCAGCTCGCGGTCGCTCGCGAGCCGCCAGATGAAGATCAGGAGCACGGGCAGCAGCGCGCCGTTCACGACCTGCACGCCGACCAGCAGGGCGATGACGGGGATGCCGGGGATGATCGCGACGATGGTGCCGATCAGGATCAGGGCGGTGATCACCGCGACGAAGACCGGAGCCTCGTGGATGCGGCGGCTGATCCCCTTCTCGAAGCCGAACGTCTCCGCGATCACGTACGCGGCGGTGACCGGCAGGATCGCGGCGGCGAGCAGGCTGGCGCCCAGCAGGCCGACGGCGAAGAGCACCTCTGCGTACTGGCCGGCGAACGGCTCGAGCGCCTTGGCCGCCTGCGACGCCGTCGAGATGTCGTGCTCGCCGTGCAGGTAGAGGGTCGCGCCGGTGGCGATGATGATGAACATCGCGACGAGGTTCGCGAAGATCGACCCCGAGGTCACCTCGGCCCGCTCCATGTTCAGCTCGTCGACGCCGACGCCGCGCTCGACCACGGCCGACTGGACGTAGAGCTGCATGAACGGCGTGATGGTCGTGCCCGCGGTCGCGATGAAGAGGAACAGGTACGCGCGCGAGTCGTGGATGTCGGGGGCGACGATCGAGTGGCCGACCGAGCCCCAGTCCGGCCGGGCCAGGATCGCGGCGATCGGGTAGGCGAAGAACGTGATCGTCATCAGCACGAAGATGCGCTCGGCCACCTTGTACGAGCCGCGGATCAGGAGCAGCCAGACGCCGACCGCGGCGATCGGCACGGACACCTGCGCGGGGATGCCGGCCAGGCCGAGGGCCGCGCCGATACCGACGAACTCCGAGATGCAGATGCCGACGTTTGCGATCAGCACGGAGGTGGTCGCAAACAGCGACCAGCGCACGCCGTACTGCTCGCGGATCAGCTCGGCCAACCCCTTGCCGGTGACGGCACCCATCCGCGCGGCCATCTCCTGCACCACGATCAGCGAGGCCGTGATGACCACCATCATCCACAGGAGGTCGAAGCCGTACCGCGCGCCGACGGCCGAGTAGGTGGCGATGCCGCCGGCGTCGTTGCCGGCGTTGGCGGCGATCAGGCCCGGCCCGAGGAAGCCGATGACGGCGAGCAGGCGGGCGGTGCCGCGGCTGAGCGGGCCGCGGGGTGCGCCGTCCGACCTGCCGCGGAGGAGGCGGTGGCGAAACGCGCGCAGCGCAGATACACGGCCCGCCATCCATCCTCTCAATCAGCTCCCAGCACGTCGAACCGGCGCCGCCAGCCACGCGGCAGCACCATCTCGAGCACGTCGTCGACGCTGACGACGCCCATGATCTGGTCGCGCTCGTCGACCACCGGGACGACGGTCAGGTCATAGTCCGTCATGAGCCGCGCGACCTCCTCGAGCCCGGCCTCGGCCGAGACGCGCGGCGGCAGGAAAGTGGCGACGTCGCCCATCGTGCCGTCGGACGGCGCGCGCAGCAGGTCGGCGAGCGCGATCGCGCCCTTGAGACGGCGGTCGAGGTTCATCACGTAGACCCAGGCCAGCGTGTCCGCAGGGGCGCGGCTGCGCTCGATCCGCTCGATCGCCTCCGCCTTCGACGCCTGCGCGTACAGGCACACGAACTCGGGGCTCATGAGGCCGCCGGCGGTGGCCGGGTCGTAGCCGGCCAGGGCGCGCACGCGCCGGCGCTGCACGGGCGGGAGCAGGCGGACGACCTCCTCGCGCCGCTCGTCGGGGAGGTCGCCGAGCAGGTCGACGGCGTCGTCCGGCTCCATTCGCTCCAGCAGCTGGGCCACCTCCTCGTCGGGCCGCTCCTCGACGAACTCGCGCCGGTGCTGGGCGTCGAGCTCCTCGTAGACGTCCGCCTCGAGCTCGCTGTCGTCGCCGACGGCGGTCATGATCTCGCGGCCCTCGTTGTGGGACGCCGCCTCGACCAGGTCGGCCAGCTGGGCCGGGTGGAGCCGGGCCAGCTTGGGATGGGGGATGCGCAGGCGCACCGTGGGGACGTGGCCCGTGAACGCCTCGACGCTCGCCCAGTCGAGGAACGCGCCGGGCGGCATGTTGGTGCCGACCCGCCGCGGCACCACCCGGCGGACGATGCCGCGCAGGCCGGTGTCGACCCCGACGACCCGGTACCAGCCCTCGATCCGGGCGATCTCGATCTCGTTCGCGCGCACGAGCCGGGCGCCGTCGATGTTGATCAGCTGGCGGTCGAGCACGTCCTTGCGCAGCAGCACCTCGCCTTCCCGGCGCTCGAACGGCTGGAGGTCGATCCGGTCGGACACCATCTCGACGCGCGCGTGCGCGATCTCGGCGAGCTCGGACGCCGGGACGAAGACCTGCCGGCCCGCGACTCGCGCCAGCACTCCCGTGACGGGCGGGTAGTCCTCGCCGAGATGCACGATCAGGTCGTCGACGCTCCCGAGCCGTCCCCCGTTTCGGTCGCGCAGCGTGCCGCCGACGATCAGCGAGAGGTGCAGCACCATGGGCGGCGTCGCGGTGGCCATCGCGGGGAGAATCTAGTCCCATGCGCCGCCGTCAGTGCCGCCTGGTTAGGGTGCGCCAATGGTCATCCGGCCCGCGCACCCCGACGAGGGCGAGCGGCTGCGCGAGATCACGGCCGCGGCCAAGGGCTTCTGGGGCTACGACCGCGAGCGCGTGCGCGCGTGGGCGGCGGCGCTCGACCTGTCGCCGGAACGGCTCGTGGGCGCCCGCGCCTTCGTCGCCGAGGTGGACGGGGTCGCCGTCGGCTGGGCCGAGGTTCTGCCTCCGGATGAGGCCGTCTGCGTGCTCGAGCACCTGTGGGTCGAGCCGGCCTGGATGCGCCGCGGCGCGGGGTCGCAGCTCTTCCGCCACGCCGCGGAGCGCGCCGCCGGCCTGGGCGCGACGGCGCTGGAGTGGGAGGCCGAGCCGAACGCGCTCGGGTTCTACGCGCGGATGGGCGGCCGGCGGGTGCGCACGACCACGTCGGAGTGGGGGCGCGAGCTGGCGGTGATGGCCGTGCCGCTCCCGCAGTAATCCAGGCGACGTCGCGAAGTCGTCGCCGTGCTCCTGGCGGCGATTTGTCGGCGTGCTCGGATCGAGCCAGGCGGCGATCGGCTCGAGCGGACACGAGGAGGAGTACGGGCAGGCCTGCGAGGCCGCCGAGATCATGTGCTTGCACGCCGGACTCCGACGCGAACAACAAGGTCAGCCCGAACCCGAGCTCGCCGAACTACATCGGCAAGCACCCCGGCAACGCGTTCATGGAGGTGCAGTGGTACTCGCCGGGTCACGTGCCCCAGTTCGACGGCTTCGGCTGCACCGCGCGGCAGTGGTGCGCCGCGCTCACGATCGACAGCTTCCCGGCCGACCAGAACACGGGCCAGCACGGGTCGATGACGGCCAGCACGCGCAACGGCTTCGGCCAGATCATGTTCCAGCCGGACTCGGCCAAATGCCACGTGCAGCCGTATGCGTTCCACCCGATGTACGACACCGCCGTCCCGTGCGGGAACACGTGGGCGGCGCACGCCAACAACCTGGCGTTCGCGGACGAGATCGGTCACTTCGAGTACTTGCGATGCCATCGACGGCGAGGGCGGCGACTGCACCGACCCGGCCCCGCCGGATGGGACGGAACGTCGTCCCAGCGCGACTGGCCGGGCACGCTCGAACCGGAGGATGGATCGCCAAGCTGCACGAGTCGCCGCTCATGATCTCGAGCCCGACCACCCGCGGCCACAACTCCCGCCGGGTGCAGGGCGGCGACCTGTTGCCGCACAAGCGGGACTTCGGCGGGAACGTCAAGACCGAGTCCGGCCACCTGTTCCGGATGATCTTCCCGGGCGCCGGCTTCCAGCCGGAGGTCCGGTTCGAGAACTTCCGGCGCACGCCGCGGAGCAACCCCTGCCCCGCCTCGCGCACGGCTGGCCGAGCACGGCGGGTGGGCGGGCGACCGTCCACCCGCCGGGGCTCAGCCCTTAACGCAATTGGCGTCCGCCGAGGATGTCAATTGCGTTCTCGCGCCGCAGGACGCCGATGCGCTCGTTCGCGCCCGACGCCCAGCATGAGCCGTGCGGCGTGCAGACCACGGCGTCGAAGCTGCCGCGGTCGAAGCGCGTCCACGAGAAGCCGCCGTCGGTCGAGATGTCGCTGCCGGTCAGGCCGACGGCGAGCGCGGTGCCCGCGGTGTGCGGGACGAAGGTCGCGCCGGAGCGGTACGCGTTCGGGGCGGCGCTGTCGGCGACGAGCGTCCAGGTGCGGCCGCCGTCCGCCGTCAGGGCGAGCGACCGCGGCGCGGTGGCCGGGTTGGCGAAGTCGCCGCCGATGGCGAGGCCCTGCAGGCCGTTTCGGAACGCGACCGCGAAGATGCCGGAGCTGTCGCCGCTCGCGATGGGCGTCTGCGACACCTTCCAGTGGTGGCCGCCGTCCGTCGAGCCGAAGACGCGCCCGCCGGCGGTGCCGCCGCTGCCGAACCAGGCGTCGTGCCTGCCCGAGGTCGTGATGCACTCGTTCGAGGCGGCGAACCCGAACTCGTCGGGCGAGTGCGCCCTCGGCATGTTGCGGGCCGGGTTCACATGCCAGCTGCGGCCGCCGTTCGCGGTGATCAGGATGCGGAAGCGCCCGTTGACCGGGTCGCTCAGGATGAGCCCGTGGCGGCGGTCGAAGAACGACATGCAGTCGTAGAAGGCCTGCGGGCTGGTGTTCTGATTCGTCACCCGCCAGTGGCGGCCGCCGTCGGACGTCAGGTACGTGCGGAAGTCGCCGGGGTGGTCGCCGATCGACATGAGCACGGCATGCCGGGCGTCGAAGGCCTTCATGCCGCGGAACTCGAGCGCGCTCGTCCCCTTCGGGCCGACGTTCTTCCACGAGCGGCCGCCGTCGGTGGTCCGGAGCACCGTGCCGCCGCTGCCGCTCGCCCAGACGACGCGCCGCGAGACCGGGCTGATCGCGCGCAGGTCGGCGCTGCCTCCGTGGTGGACGACGTGCCAGGACGGCGGGTGGTGGGCCGTCGCGGCCGCGGGCGTCCCGGCCAGCGCCGTGAGCGCCAGCACCGCCGCCGCGCCGACGCGCCCCCTCCTTGGCAGCCTCCGCATCGGCGAGATCATACCCCGCTCCGGCCGCGGCCACTCGCCCGCTCTAGAGTGCCCGAATGGCACACCGGGTGACGACGATCGACGAGCTCGGGCCCGGCGTCTTCCGCAAGCTGCGCCAGGAGCTGGGCGTGACGGCGTTCGGCGTGAATGCGATCGTCCTTCCGCCCGGCACGGAGTGGTTCAACCACTTCCACCGCCGCCAGGACGAGCTCTACTTCGTCCACGCCGGGACGGCCGGGTTCGAGGTGGAGGGCGAGTCCTTCGAGCTCGGGCCGGGCGGCGCCGTGCACGTCGAGACGACCACGCCGCGGCGGTTCTGGAACGCCGGCGGCGACGATCTCGTGCTGCTCGCGATCGGCGGCCGCGACGGCTACGTCGAGCGTGACGGCGAGATGGTCGACCCCGCCGACGTGGACCGCCGGCGCCGGTTCTCGGCCGGCGACCAGGACGTCATCAAGCGGCGCGACCTGGAGTAGGATCCGGCTCATGACGGCGGTCTCCTGGAAGATGATCCAGCACGGGTGGGCGGTACACGGGAGCGACGGCGACCAGGTCGGGGTCGTCTTCCTCGTCGTCGGCGACGAGAACGAGGACATCTTCGACGGCCTCGCCATCACCCATCACACCGGGTTCTCCTTCCACAACTACGCCGACCGGCCGCACTACGTCGAGGCGGCGAAGGTCGGCGAGATCGACGACGCGGGCCGCGTGACGCTGACGATCAGCTGCGAGGCGTGCCGCCACCTGCCGGTGCACGACCCGCCCGAGAGCGCTCAGATCATCCCCGAGAAGGCGTCCTTCATGGACCGGGCGCGCGAGGAAATCGAGCACCTCACGGGCGAGGATCGCACCAACTGACTCCGGGCCGGTTGGGGGTTAATCCCCATTGAGATCTCGGCGCACCCGGACGTACGCTTGAGCGTACCTCTCCGGGCGACGAGCCGGGGTGGTCTAGACCTGAAGGCCGCTGGTTCGCAAGGGAGCCCCTGGAACCGGCGGCCTTCGTTTCGCCGCAGGATCGGGGCAAGGCCGCCGCATACCTCGCGCGTGTCTGCGTGGGGGAGGCCGGGCATGCGGCGACCTTCGTGATGCCCAGATGCCAGGTCGGGTGGAGGGTGGATTGTGCGCCCGAGCTGGCCCGCCGTGGACGATAACGCGTCGGGTCGTGGGCAACAAATGCGGCGTTGGTGTCGCCCTATGCCGCGAGGGAATCACTTCCCGGCGGCCGTCAGCGGCGGCGGCGCGACGTGCACAGCTTGCAGGGGCGCAGGTTCGACATCGCCGCTGCCCGGTCGCGATCGATCGCCACCAGAGACTCGGCCCGCGTGAGGCAGTCCTCCGTCCAGTGATAGGGCCCCCGGTAGCCGCGCATGATGCATTCCACGCGCGCCCAGACCTCGCGGGGGGTCGATCCGTGCCCGCTCGCCATTCCGGCCGCATACCCGGCAGGGGTGGGGGTTTATGCCCGGTGCTACGCCGGGACCCCGGTGGTCGCGGCTTCGGTCCCTCTGGCAGGAGACCCGGGCCGGAGCCGCACTCCCGCGCTTCCTCGATTCGTCCCGTTGGGGTGACCCCGGGGGAGCCTCCGCGCCCGAGAGTGGGCGTCGCGTGGCGCCTGAACAGACGGAGCGGGGCGAGAGCCGCTGGCCGATGGCGGCCGCCGTGCTCGTCACCGGCGTCCTGCGGACGTTCCTTCCGCCGGAGCTCCGGGTGAACGATGCCCGCGGCGTCTTCCTCGTCCTGCTGGTCGTCCTGATCGTCGTGCTGATCGTCGGCGATCCCGGCAAGATCGATCGCCAGGCGAGGTGGCTCCGATACACGACCGGCGGGCTGATCGGCCTGATCACGCTCGTGAACGGCGGGTCGTCGGTGAAGCTCGTCATCAGCATCATCTACAGCGAGCCGTTCACCCAGACCGCCCGCGTGCTGCTCGCCTGCGGCGGGATCATCTGGTTGACCAACATGATCGCGTTCGGCCTCTGGTACTGGGATCTCGACCGCGGCGGGCCGGCGGCCCGGGCGGCCGGCTCGACGATCAAGCCGGCGTTCCTCTTCCCGGAGATGTCGGCCCCCGAGCACGTCCGCGAGGGCTGGTACCCGACGTTCGTCGACTACCTGCACCTGTCGTTCAACACCGCGATGGCGTTCAGCCCGACGGACGTCTCGGCGATCAAGCCGTGGGCGAAGGTGATGATGATGGCAGAGGAGGGCGTCTCCGTGGTCGTCGGCGTCCTCGTGGTCGCGCGGGCGGTCAACATCCTGACCTGAGCCCGGCTCAGCCGGGCTGCCACAGCTCGATCCGGTTGCCCTCCGGATCGGTGACCCAGCCGAACCGGCCGACGCCCTCCATCTCCTGGGTCTCGGGGTCGACGTCCGCGCCCCTGTCGCGCAGCTGCGCGAGCATCGCATCGAGGTCGCGGACGCGGACGTTGAGCATGGTCTGCTGGGTGCGGGAGCCGAAGTACTCGGTGTCGTGGTCGAACGTCGCGAACACCGTCATGCCGTCCTCCTGCCGCCAGACGCCGTTCTCGTCGGCGTCGAGGCCCAGGCACTCGCGATACCAGACGCCGAGGGCGGCCGGGTCGGCCGCCCGCAGGAAGTACCCGCCGATTCCGAGGACGCGTTCCACGCCGCAATCTTGCCAGACCGGCGGTCGATCGAGCGCACGGAGCCTGTCCCGGCCCCGTATGCTGGATGCATGTGGAGGAGGGTGCCGGACACCTGGTGGGGTGCGGTCGTCGCGGGTGTGCTGATGGGCGCGGCGGGCGGCGTTACTGCGGCGCTCATGGACGGGATCTGGAACAGCTGGTCAGTTGCCCACCGCATGTGAGCCGCGCCCGACGGCACGCCGAACGACGGACGGTCGCGGGCGGAGGCGGGTAAGCGGAGGGGGAGGGATTCGAACCCTCGACTGAACTAACGCCCAGTAACGGTTTTCGAGACCGCCGCATTCAACCACTCTGCCACCCCTCCGGGAGGCCGGCGTAGTCTAGATGGTCCCCTCGGATACGCTGTCGCGGCCCATGGCGACCCCGGCGGCGAACACCACCGATCTGACCGACGATCAGCGCGAGATCCAGGCGCTGGCGCGCGAGTTCGCACGGGCCGAGATCCGGCCGATCGCGGCCGAGGTGGACGAGTCCGACGTCGTCTCGCCGCTCGAGGTCGTCTACAGGGCGGCGGACGTCGGCCTGACGTCGTTCATGCTCCCCGAGGGGGTCGGCGGCGGCGGCATCGGCGACGTCCTGACGGGCTGCATCGTCCAGGAGGAGCTGAACTGGGGCTGCGCCGGAATCGGCAACCTGATCACGTCGGCGGGCTTCTTCGCCCGGCCGCTCATCGAGGTGGGGACGCCCGAGCAGCGCGAGCGCTGGCTGCGCCCGCTGTGCGGCCCGAAGCCGCCGCTGACCGCGCTCGCGTCGACCGAGCCCGGCGTGGGCTCCGACGCCGCGGCGATGACCACGGCCGCGACCCGCACGGGCCCCGGCTACCGGCTCCAGGGCCAGAAGACCTGGATTTCGAACGGCGGCCTGGCCGAGTACTACGTCATCTTCGCGACCGTCGCGCCGGGCACCGGCGCGCGCGGCGTGACCGCGTTCGTGGTCGAGAAGGGCGACGCCGGAGTCTCGTTCGGCGAGCCGATGCGAAAGCACGGCCAGCGCGCGATCGTCTCGACCGAGGTCTTCCTGCAGGACGTCGACCTGCCCGCCGACAGGCTGCTCGGCGAGGAGGGCAAGGGCTTCTACAGCCTGATGCACACCTTCGACGAGTCACGCATCCATCTCGCCGCCGGCGCGATCGGCATCGCCCGGGCGGCGCTCGAGTACGCCACCGAGTACGCCCGCGAGCGCACGGCCTTCGGCAAGCCGATCGGCCACCACCAGGCCGTCGGGTTCCGGCTCGCCGACATGGCCACGCGGATCGACGCCGCCCGCCTGCTCACCCACCGCGCCGCCCGCTCGATGGACGCCGGCAGGCACGTGCCCGCCGAGGCTGCGATGGCGAAGCTGTTCGCGTCCGAGGCCGCCACCTGGTGCACCTGGGCGGCCGTGCAGACGCTCGGCGGGTGGGGCTACTCGCGCGAGTACCCGGTCGAGAAGTGGATGCGCGACGCCAAGCTCGAGGAGATCGAGGAGGGCACGTCCGACATCCAGCGCCTCATCATCTCCCGCAGCCTCATCGGGCGCTGAGCGCCTCGGCGACCGCCTGCGCCGCGCGCAGGTACGGCTCGAGCTCCCGGCCGGCCGAGTACCAGCCGACGTAGGGCGTCATCGTCAGGTGGGGCAGGCCGAGCAGGTCGGCCCCCGGCGGCCGCTCCCAGACGTTGTCGAACGCGGCCTGCACGTGGGTCGCCGCCTTCAGCGCCTCGCGGTCGACGACGGCGCCGCGGGCCGTGTTCACGAGGATCGCGCCCGGCCGCATCAGTCCGAGACGGTGCTCGTCGATCATGCCGCGCGTCTCCTCGGTCAGCGGGCTGTGCAGCGAGATCGCGTCGGCCCACGCCAGCAGGTCGTCGAGCTCCATGCCGCCGGCGACGAACGGATCGTGGTGGCGCACCTCCATGCCGAGCGCCTCCGCGCTCGCCGCCAGGCGGCGGCCGATCCGCCCGAAGCCGATCACCCCGAGACGAGTGCCTGTCAGCAGGCCGATCGCGCCCACCGCCGTCCAGTCCCACGCTCCCGCCTGCACCGACCGGTCGCCGGCGATCAGCCCGCGCCGCAGCGCAACGACCATCGCCAGCGCATGGTCGGAGACCTCCTCGACGCAGTAGTCGGGCACGTTCACCACGTCGATGCCGCGGGCCTGCGCGGCGTCCATCGCGATGTGGTCGGTGCCGACGCTCGCCGTGGCGATCAGGCGCAGGTCCGGGGCCCGGGCGATGTCGGCGGCGCTCACCGGCGACTCGGGCGAGACGAGCAGCGCGGCGATGCCCGGCCCGGCGTCCGCGACGCTCCCCGCCTCGGCCTCCGGCAGGATCTCGCGCGCCGTCGCGATCGGGAACTCGGTGTCGCAGATCAGCACCCGGCCGCGCATCCCCCGATCGTACCGAGGGCGGCCTAAAGAACGACCACTCGCGTCCGATCCCCGGGGTGTGAGGCTGAATCGTCGGGGACTGCTCGTGGGCGCGGCCGGCATGGTGGCACAGACCAACCTGCTGGCCGGCGTCGTCGTGCACGCCGCGACCCGCCCGTCGTACACCTGGAGCAAGGGCGCGATGGACGGCGGCGGCTACTGCAACGCGATGGCCACCGACCCGCTCAACCCGGGCTGCGCGGCGGCGGCCGGCGACGTCTGGGGCGAGTTCGCCACCCGTACGGGCGGCGACCTCTGGTATCCGACGATGACCGGCGCCACGTCAATTGGCGCGATCTACGGGCGCGCAGTGGCGTACTCCCGCAAGACGCCGGGCCTGCGCTACTTCGGGATCGGCGTTCTCAAGAACGCCTCGAACCAGGGCTACCTCGGCGCCGTCGCCCCCGGCTCGCTCAAGCTCGAGCGGCGCAACACGCACGTCGGCTTCTCGACCTACCTGCCCCACGGCACAGCCGGGGCCGTCCCCCGCGCCGTCGGCCACCTGATCGCGGTCGACTATGACTCCGCGTCGGGCAAGGAGTACGTCTACATGCTGACCCGCCAGGGCCTGATGCGCTCCCAGGACGGCGGCGCCACGCTCGTGCCGCTCGGCCTCCCGGCCGTCGCGCCGCAGCTGGCCTGGGCGGCCCTCTGCATCTGCCCTGACGGCTCGCTGCTCGCGGCCAGCTTCCGCACGAGCGACCGGGCCGGCTCGCAGGTCTGGCGGATCACGAATCCTCGCGGCACGGCCACGGTGGCGCCCGTCCCAGGGGCGCCGGCCGTGGTCGAGGACATCGCCGTCGTCGACGGCGTCGTCTACGCCGCCTGCGGCACGTTCGGGCTCTACCGCGTCAACGCGACTGGCGCGTGGACGCAGCTCGCGCCGGCGACGTTCAGCGGCTGTCATCTCTCGTCGGTCTCCGGCCACGGCGGCGTCCTCTGGGTCGGCAACGGGATCGGCATGACCGACCACCGCTACATCGCGAAGTCGACGAACGCCGGCCGCACCTTCGTCTGGACGACGAAGCCCGTCAACATCTCCAACCAGGTGCTGGGCACGAACCGCAACTGGTGGCTGGCGTCGTCCTGGCCGGGCCTCGCCAAGCACGGCTACTCGGTCAGCCAGCTCGCCGTCGACCCGGCCAACCCGAACATCTGCTACTCGGCCGGCCGCAGCGGCATCATGGCCACCCGCGACGGCGGCAAGATCTGGCGACCCGCGATGAACGGCCTCGACGGCTCCGAGATCATCCAGGTGCAGGCCGGCCCGCGGGCGGGCGAGGCCTGGGCGACGGACACCGACTGGAAGGGCATCCACACGCTCGATCACTGGGGGAACTGCCAGCAGACCCCGAACGACATGCCGCGCCTGCACCCGCCGGCGCTCGTCCGGAACCGTGGCGGCGTCCGCTATGAACTGTCGCTCTCGAACCCGCGCCGGATGCTCGTCGGCGGGATCGACGTCGCCACCGACTACTTCCGGTCGGCCGCCGTCAACCCGAGCGACCTGGCGGTCTCCGGCGATCGCCACATCTACGTCGGCCTGTACGGTGGCGGCGTGCTGGTCGGCCGCCCGCGGTAACGGGGTCAGACCCCGAACGTTTCCGTCACGGAACTGTCACCGCCGCCGTTCGGGGTCTGACCCCGATTCGCGCTTCTCGGTGAAGGCGGTTGCTGCGTCCTGTGCCTCCGGCGTCTGGGCCAGCATGCCGTAGGCCAGCTGCTCCATCAGGACCGCCGCCTCGCGCGACGACTCCGCGGCCAGGTCGATCGTCGCCTTGGCGGTCCGCAGGGCGAGTGGCGGCCGCGCGGCCAGCTCGGCGGCGATCTCGAGCGCCCGGGCGCGCGCATCGTCCGCCACCTCGGCCACGAGACCGATCGCGTGCGCCTCGTCCGCGCCGAACCGGCGCCCGCGCAGGATCAGCTCCTTCGCTCGGGCGGGGCCGACCGCGCGGGTCAGCCGCAGCACGCCGCCGGAGCTCGGGATGATGCCGAGCCCCGCCTCGGGCAGGCCGAAGTCGGCCGAGGGGCAGGCGATGCGGATGTCGGCGGCGAGGGCGAGCTCGAGTCCGCCGCCGAGGCAGTACCCCGAGACGGCCGCGAGCGTCGGCTGCGGCAGCCGCGCGATCCGCTCGTACACGCCGCCGGTGCCGGCGTAGTAGGCCGCGACCGAGGCGGCGTCCGCGTCGCGGAACTCGGTGACGTCGGCGCCCGCCGAGAACGCCCGCGCGCCGCCGGCGAAGACCACGCAGCGGCTCTCGCGCACGTCCGCGCTCGCGACGGCGGCGTCCAGCCGCTCCTCCATCGCGGTCGAGAGCGCGTTCAGCTTGCGCTCACGGCGCAGCTCGACGACTGCGACCGCGCCCTCGCGGCGGACGGAGACGGTCTCCTCGTCCGGCGCCGCGGCCACGCTGCTAGACCGGCTCGACCGCTTCTTCGTCGAGCTTGGCGAGCGCGGCGCCGGTGTCGGTGAGCACGCGCAGCGCTTCGGGTGGCAGGTAGGCCTGGATGGGGGTGCCCTGCTTCCAGGGGATCTCTTCGCCGGCGTTCTGGACGAGCACCTGGATCGTGGTGCCGATGGCGAGGCGGGTGATGACCTGGACACTGTTGCCGAGGTAGACGAGCCGTTCGACCATGCCGGGGATGCGGTTGGGGCCGCTCGTGTCCTGGTCTTCCAGGTGGACGCGCTCGGGGCGGATGGTGACCTTGCTTGGGCCGCGGGCGTCGGTCTTTCCCTTGAGCGCGTCGAGCTCGAAGTCGCCGACCATCAGACGGCAGATGTTGGCGCCGCCGACGGCGTCTGCGTCCATCATGTTGGACACGCCCAGGAAGTCGGCCACGAACACCGTCTCGGGCGCCTCGTACACCTCCTGGGGCGGGCCGATCTGCTCCACCCGGCCGTCGGCCATGACCGCGATGCGGTCGCTCATCGTGAGCGCCTCTTCCTGGTCGTGGGTGACGTAGACGAAGGTGATCCCGACCTGCTGCTGCAACGCCTTGAGCTCGATCTGGAGCGCCTTTCGCAGCTTCGCGTCGAGCGCCCCCAGCGGCTCGTCCAAAAGCAGCACCGCCGGCTTCAGGACGAGCGCGCGCGCCAGCGCGACGCGCTGCTGCTGGCCGCCCGACATCTGCCCCGGCTTTCGCTTCTCGAACCCGTTCAGCTGCACCAGCTCGAGCGCCTCGGAGACACGCTGGCGAAGCTCCTGCTTTCCCACCTTCTGCCGGCGCAGGCCGAACGCGACGTTGTCGTGCACGTTCAGATGCGGGAACAGGGCGTAGTTCTGGAAGACGGTGTTGACGTTCCGCTTGTGCGGCGGCGTGTAGGCCATATCGGTGCCGTCCAGAAGGATCCTGCCCTCGGTCGGCTGCTCGAACCCCGCGATCATCCGCAGCGTCGTCGTCTTCCCACACCCCGACGGGCCCAGCATCGAGAAGAACTCGCCGCTCGGCATGTCGACGTTGATCCCGGCCACCGCGGCGACGTCGCCGAAGCGCTTGACCAAGTCGACCAGGGAGACTTCGCCTGCCATCAAACCACCCTACCAATCATCCGAAGTCGGACGCGGCCCATCAGATGTCGAAGGCCGCCATGTCGCCGACCATGCCCTGGCCTGCCTGGCGCTCGCCGCGCGTGAAGACGCGGTAGCCGACGTAGCCGAGGATGACCGACGCGAGGGTGATCAGGGAGAGGATCGTGGCGATCGCGTTCGTCGACGGCAGCGGCGCGGCGCGGGTGGCCGCGTAGATCGCCATCGGCACGGTCGTCGTGTTGCCGCCGCTCGAGAGCCAGTACGAGATCACGAAGTCGTCGATCGAGATCGCGAAGCAGATGGCCGCGCCCGCCACGATCGCCGGCGTCAGCAGCGGCAGCAGCACCTTCACGAGCGCCACGCGCGGCGACGCGCCGAGATCGGCGGCCGCCTCCTCGTACTGTCTCCCGATCGAGAACAGGCGCCCGCGGACGATCACCACCACGTATGAGATCGAGAAGGTGACGTGGCCGAGGATCTGGGCGAAGGTGCCCGTGTGGATGAACGTGAAGAGGTTCGTGAACACGAGCAGGAGCGACACGCCCATCACGATCTCCGGGGTCACGAGCGGGAACAGCATGATGAAGTTGGACGTCCCCGAGCCGCGCCCCCGCCACCGGGCCAGGCCGAGCGCCAGCAGCACGCCGATCGGCGTCGCGATGATCACATCGGCCGCGGCCAGCTTCAGGCTCTGCTGCAGCGCCGACGACAGGGTCGGGTCGTTGATGACGGAGCTCGGGTCGCTGATGTACCAGCGGGTCGAGAAGCCGGCCCAGATGGTGCGCGAGCGGCTGTCGTTGAACGAGTACTGCACCGCGATCAGCACCGGGACGATCGCCCAGATCATGTACGTCCAGGTGATCAGCACCAGGAAACGCGGCCGGCCCCACGGGTTGGCGAACCAGGAGCGGATGCGCCGCCCGGCCGAGGGCCGCGGGGCTGGGGCCGCGGTGCGTGGAGGCGCGGACGTCGTCGTGGTCATGCCTGCTGCTCCTTCGTCGCCCGGGCGACCGTGACCATGTAGTAGGCCATCAGCACCACGAGGAACACGGACAGGATCAGCGTCAGCGCCGCGCCGATCGTCGGCTGCGACGTGTAGTGGAAGTAGAGGTCGATCTGGTTTCCGAGCATCGACGTGGTCGGTGCGCCGGAGACGATGTTCGGGGTGTAGTAGTCGCCGAACATCGGCAGGGCGACCAGCACGCACCCGCCCAGGATGCCGGTCTTCGAGAGCGGCAGGGTCACGTGCAGGAAGGTGCGGACCGGGCTCGCGCCGAGGTCACGGGCCGCCTCGAGGAAGCTCTTGTCGATCCGGTCGAGCGAGGCGTACAGGGGCAGGATGAAGAAGGGGATGTAGCCGTAGATGAGCGCGAAGACCACGGTGATCGGGCGCCCGTCGAGCCAGCCGTACGGCGTGCTGATGACGTGGCTCCACACCAGGAACCGGTTCACGTAGCCGTCCGGGGCGAGCAGGTTCACCCACGCCAGCATCCGCATCAGGTAGCTGATCCAGAGCGGCAGGATCAGGAGGATCAGGAGCAGGCTCTTCGTCCGCGTCGCGTGCCGGGCGATGTAGTAGGCCACCGGATAGCCGATCGCGATGCACATCCCGACCGAGACGACCACGTATTCGATCGTGCGCACGACCACGACCCACAGGTCGCCGCCCGGCCGCAGGCGGGTGATGGCCTCGTTCATCCATCCGACGTTCCATTGGAGCGGGTTCCAGACCGGCTCCGGTGTGAGCAGCGTCGGGTTGACCTGCCCGAAGGCGACCGCGGTCACCGCGTAGAACGGGATGATGAAGAGCAGGATCAGCCAGACGACGCCCGGTAGCGCGAACCCTCGCCAGAGCCAGCGGGGATACATCCGCTATCCCGCCAGGAACTCGGAGTAGCCGTTCTGCCAGAGCGCCCGGCCGGCGTCGGTCAGGGTCATCTCCTGGATGGAGGCCGGCCCGAAGTCGTCGTTCGTGAGCACGCACGTGTTGAGCGTCTCGGGGATGACCCCCTTCTTGACGAGCGTGGCCGGGTCGATCTCGTTCAGCGGCGGCTGGTAGCCGTTGAAGTTCACGAAGTTCGAGTAGGCGACGCCGTTGTCGGACATGTAGTTCAGCCACAGGTGCGACAGCACGGGCTTCTTCGTCGTGGCGCAGATCGACCAGCAGTCGTTCTGGACCGGGACGTGGCCCTTGGGCGCCTTCCAGTAGGAGAGCACCTTCGGCGAGGTGCCCTTGGGCATGTAGTAGAAGTAGCCGGCGAGCGGATCGCCCGACCAGGCCTGGTTCAGCCAGGCGGTGCCCTCGGGGATCGTCTGGTACTGCGAGTCGCCGACCTTGATGTTGCAGATGCCGTAGAGCTGCTTCAGGTCGTCGACGGCGCGGTTGATCAGCTTGGGATCCTCGGTGTTGATGTCGGTGATCCCGCGCCGCAGGAGCGCCATCGCGATGGTCTCGCGGTCCTCGGAGAGCAGGGCCACCTTGCCGCTGTAGGACTGTGACTCCCACAGGATGTCCCACGGCTGCTTCATCGACGCGATGTCCTGCTTGACGTGGTCGTTGCGCCAGAACAGCCCCGTCGCGTAGCAGGTGTAGGGCACCGTGTAGCGGGAGCCGACGTCGTAGAACGGGGAGACCAGCTGCGGCCAGATGTTCTTCTGCAGGTTCGGGATGTAGTCGAGGTTCAGCGGCTTGATGAGCCTGCCGGCAACGACCTGGTCGAGGTTGTCGGGCGTCATCTCCATGACGTCGGGATGCACCGAGCCGGAGGCGAGCCGCTGGATGCCGGACGCGATGTTGTCGAAGGGCGTGTAGACCGGCGTGACGTCGTACTTGGCGCAGAACTCCTTGAGGAGCTTCGTGTACAGGTAGTCCGGATAGTTGTAGACCTGGAACGTGCCGCCGGTCTCGGGCTTCAGCCCGGACGCGATCGGGTCCTCCCAGCGCGGCAGCGTGACGCGCGTGTCAGGCCGGGCCAGGGGCAGGCCGCCCGGGCCGGTCGGCGCCGCGCCGGCACTGCTCGGCCCGCCGCCCGTCGAGGTGCTGTTCGAGCATGCCGCCAGGATCGACCCGGCGCTCGAGATGCCGAGCGCCGCGCCCCCGGCGCGGGCCAGCAGATCACGCCGCGTGTGGCCGCGCGGCTCCTTCGGATGCAGCGTCATCGGTCCCTCCCGTGATGGATCACGCTCGCTACGACGATACTCCCCCCGGGCCGGTTTGACGTTTCCGAGGGTGTGCGCTCGTTCACGCAGGCGCCCCGGCGGCGAGGGCACGGACGCCCTCGTCTTCGTCGTCGATCGCCGTCGCGGGGATGGCGTCTCTGATCAGGTCGTGGAAGTGCAGAAGGCCGTTCTCGCGCGCCCCGATCACCCCGGCGCGGTAGAGGCTCGAGCCGAGCCCCTCCTGCACGCGGGCGGTCAGGTCGTTGTCCTCGTGCTGGACGAGGCTGTTGATCCTCGTGTTCAGGCGGCGGACGATCCGGTCGCGGCGGCCGGCCGTCTCGGGCGGCCGGAACGACTGCCACACCGACAGGGTGCGGCGCTCGTCCAGCGGGTAGTTGAGCCAGAAGTCGATCTGGTCGGGGTAGAGGTTGAACGTCATCGCGGGGAACGCGAAGATGAAGTTCCACTCCCGGTTCTCCGGCTCGCGCAGGCCCGGCATCGGCCGCATCAGCCGCTGGTAGAGCCGCTCCTGGAGGTTCTGCGACGTCTTGTCGCGCATCGGGCTGCGCGCGATCGACACCCGCGAGCCGGTCGTCTCGACCAGGTACCGCTTGTAATCGAGCATTCGCAGGAGGCCGGGATGGCCGACCGGGATGTGGTAGCCCTCGAGGTAATTGTCGATCGAGTTCTTCCAGTTGATCGGGAGGATGTCGGTCGCCTCCGCGTTCTTCACCAGCCGCTCCGGCCGGTAGGGCGCGAGCCACTCCTGGAACGGGCCCAGGTACTCGGCGAGCGGCGGCGGCTCGGGCGAGAGGCTCGCGAAGACGAAGCCGGAGGCGACGCCGACCGAGAGCGGCCAGAGGCCGTTCGCGTCCTTGTCGAAGCCGGGGAAGCCGGTCTTCTCGGGGATCGCCAGCAGGCTTCCGTCGAGCCCGTAGGTCCAGCCGTGGTAGGGGCAGCGCATCGCCTTGCCGCAGTTGCCGGCGCCGTCGAGGACGCGGGCGGCGCGGTGGCGGCAGACGTTCGAGAAGGCCCGCAGCTCGCCGTCCTTGCCGCGGACGACGGCGATCGGCTCGCCGGCGACCGTCATCGAGACGTAGTCGCCGGGCTTGCGCACCTGGCTGACGTGCCCGACCAGGAGCCAGTTGCGGGCGAAGATCTCGCGCCGCTCGGCCTGGTACAGCTCCGGGCTGCGATACGCCCACGCCGGCAGGGTGCGAGGGGCGACGTCGGCGCTCATGCCGCCCTCCCCCGGGCGCGGTGCACGGGCCCGAGCTCGTGCGTCGTCGCGGCGGCGAGCGCTGTCCGCATCCCCGCCGGCGTGCGCATCCCGATCAGCGTCTCGCGGCCCCAGTCGTCGACGCAGGCGGCCAGCCGCCGGGCGGCGCCGTCGACGTCCACGTCTGACCGGATCGAGCCGTCGGCGACTCCCTCCGCGATCAGCTGGGCGACCTGGTCGAGCCACAGCTGATGCGACTCGGCGACCATGACGCGGGCCTCGTCGTTGTGGGCCGCGTACTGCCACATCTCGTTCCAGACGGCCCAGTTCGTGCGGATGGCGGGGTCGTCGCCGGCCCACGTCAGGATCAGTCGCTCCACCCGCTCGCGCCCGTTCGCGAGCTGCGCGAGATGCTCCTCCGCGACAGCGTCGGCGAGGTCGTCGGCGTGCGCGAACGCCTCGACGATCACCTCGGCGCGGGAGGGGAAGTAGTAGTGCACGAGCGCCGTCGAGACGCCGGCCTCGCGGGCGACGTCGGACACGCGCACGGCGGCGGCGCCATTGGTCGCGATCGCCCTGCAGGCGGCGTCCAGGATCAGGTGCTTGCGATTCGCGGTGGGCTCGGTCATGATGGTGTTGAGTCCTGACTGACTGATCAGTCAGGATACCCCGCCGACCCGATGAGCGTCAACGTCTCCGCACCGAAGACCGCGTTCGCGCACGACGAGGACTGGCGCGACCGCTGGCTGTTCCTGACCCCCGAGGGCGAGTCCCAGCTGCCCGCCGCGGTTGCCGCGCTGCGGGCCGCGCTCGACGAGCCGGCCGGGGGCGAGCAGGCCGAGATCCAGCGGGTGGAGCGGATCATCCTGCACGGCTCCTATCGGGACTGGCTGGCGTACCTGCGCGAGCCGCGGGAGCTGCTCGCGCGCTACCTCGACCGCTTCGAACCCGACGCGCTGGCCGGCCTGGTCGTCGACGTGCTGTGGAACCACTACCTGCTGGCGCTCACCGTGCCCGGCGAGGAGCCGGTCGTCGACGCCGAGCGCGACCGTGTGCAGTCGCTCCTCCAGCGGGTGCACGGCCCGGACGCGCGATGACGAAGGTTGTGGTCGTGGGCGCCGGCCTGGCCGGGCTCGCGGCGGCGCGCGACCTCGCGGCCGCCGGCTGCGACGTCGTCGTGCTGGAGGCGCGCGACCGCCCCGGCGGCCGCGTCGAGCAGGCCCAGATTGCCGATGGCCGCACCGTCCAGCTCGGCGGCGAGCTCGTCGGCGACTTCCACACCGCCTACCTCGAGCTCGTGGCGGAGCTCGGCCTGACGACGCGGCCGAGCTACGTCGCCGAGCCGGGCGAGACGACGTTCGACCTGGTCGACGGCACCTGGCGCGGCGACTTCGCCCCCTGGATGACGGAGGCCGACCGCGAGGACGCCGCCCGCGTCGGCGGGCTGTTCATGGAGCTGTCGCGCTCGGTCGACCCGGACGACCCGTGGAGCCACCCCGACGCGGAGCGGCTCGACCGGCTGTCGGTGAACGGCTGGCTGCGCGAGGTGGGTGCCTCGCCGGCGCTCGTTCGCGCGCGCGAGCTGACGGCGCTCAGCCTGGCCGGTGGCTCGGGCGAGCGCACGTCGCTGCTCGCGGTGCTGCGGATGGACGCCGCCTCCGGCTCGCTGGGCGAGTACGACCTCGACGTGTGGGAGAACCAGACGGTGGCCGAGGGGTCGGCGACGGTCGCGCTGCGGATGGCCGAGGAGCTGGGCGACCGGCTGCGGCTCGGTGCGCCCGTGCGCCGGATCGCCGTCGACGGTGGGGTGGAGGTCTCCCTGGCGGAAGGCTCGCGGGTGACCGGCGACGCCGTCGTCTGCGCCGTGCCGGTCGGGCCGCTGCGCGACATCGCGCTCGAGGGGATCTCGCCGGAGCGGCTGGCGTCGCTGCGGCGGCAGCGCCACGCCCGCGCCGGCAAGGTCGTCGTCGCCTACCGGTCGTCGTTCTGGCGCGACCTGGGCCAGAACGGCCTGTGCGAGAGCGAGAACCTGTTCGGCTCGACGTGGCCGCAGAGGGAGGGCGTGCTCTCGATCCTCGTCCCGCCCGAACGGCTCCTGCACCACCTCTCCGCGGCCGACGAACTGCGCCGGGCGGAGATGCTGGACGCGCTCGCGCGGGTCTACGACGACCAGGCCCGCGACCCGGTCGCCTACCTGCAGCGCGACTGGGGCGTCGACCCGTGGACGCTCGGCTACGTGACGCAGTGGGCGCCCGGCGACGTGATGGCGGTGGGCCGCCTGCACGGAGCCCACGAGCCGCCGTTCTACGTGGCCGGCTCGGATCACTGGATCGCCGGCTATATGGAGGGCGCGGTGCGCACGGGCCGCGCTGCGGCGCGGGCGATCCTGGAGCGGTAACCGGGGACAGTCCCCACCTTGCCGGACCCGCCAAGCGGGGGTGTGACCCCTATTGGCGGGGTCGTGGCAGGCGGCGGTGCCTGCACCAAAAGGGGTCTGACCCCGCTTGGTGCGCCGCCATGCGAGCATACGCCGCCATGGCACGAGACCTGCGCGCGCTCTTCGATCCCCGCTCCGTGGCCGTCGTCGGCGCCTCCGACGACCCGGCCAAGTGGGGCAACTGGCTCGGCCGCGGCGCGCTCAAGGGTGAGCACCGCCGGCCCGTCTACCTGGTGAATCGCAACGGCGGGAACGTCCTCGGCCGAAGCGCCTACCGGTCGCTCAGCGAGCTTCCCGACGCGCCCGAGCTCGTGGTCGTCTCGGTGCCCGCCGCCGCCTTCGAGCAGACCGTCGACGACGCGCTCGCCGCCGGCGCCCGAGCGCTGATCGGCATCACGGCCGGGCTGGGCGAGCTCGGCGACGAGGCCAGCGCGCGCGAGCGGGCCCTGGTCGGGCGCGTGCGCGACGCCGGCGCCGTCCTCCTCGGGCCGAACTGCCTGGGTGTCTACGACGCGGGATCCGACCTCGGCCTGGCGTCGAACGAGTTCCCGCCCGGGTCGATCGGGCTCGCGTCGCAGAGCGGCAACCTGGCCCTCGAGCTCGGGATCCTGGCCCGCGAGGCCGGGCTCGGCTTCTCGCGCTTCGCCTCGATCGGGAACCAGGCCGACGTCGACCTGGCCGAGCTCGTCACCGCGTTCGCCGAGCACCCTGTCACCGACGTGATCGCCGTCTACGCCGAGGACTTCCGCGACGGCCGCGCGTTCGTCGACGCGGCCGCCGCCGCGGGCAAGCCGGTCGTGCTCCTCACCGTGGGTGCGTCCGAGGCGAGCGCCCGTGCCGCCCGCTCGCACACCGGCGCTCTCGTCAGCGACACGGCCGTCGTCGCCGCCGCCGCCCGGGCGGCCGGCGTGCACGTCGTGCAGACGCCGCACCAGATGGTCGACCTGATCGAGGCGCTCGTGCGCACCCATCCGCTGCGCGGCGACCGCATCGCCGTCGTCGGCGACGGCGGCGGCCACGGCGCGGTCGCCTGCGACGTCGCCACCGCGGCGGGGCTCGAGCTGCCGCGCCTCTCCGACGACCTCTCGGCGGCGCTCGCGGCCCAGCTTCCGCACACCGCCGCGACCCGCAACCCGGTGGACCTGGCCGGCGGCGGCGAGCAGGACTTCAACTCCTACGCAAACGTGTCGCGCACCCTGCTCGAGTCAGGCGAGGTCGACGGCGTGCTCCTGACCGGCTACTTCGGCGGCTACAGCCAGTACTCCGAGCACTTCGCCGCCGCGGAGGTCGACGTCGCCCGTGCGATCACGGTGGCGGTCGCCGAGACCGGGCGGCCGATGGTGGCCCACTCGATGTACGCCGACTCGCCGACGGCCCAGGCGCTGCGCGAGGGCGGCGTGCCGGTCTACACCGCGATCGAGGCAGCCGCCGGCGCGCTGGCCGGCCTGCGCACGCGGCCGCGCCCGCTGGGGGCGCCGTCCCTCCCGCCTGCCTCCACCGAGCCGATCGAGCCGGGCTACTTCGGCAGCCGCGCGCTGCTCGAGGCAGCGGGCGTGCCGTTCGCCCCCGCCGTGCGGGTGACGGGCCCCGAGGAGGCGCTGGCCGCTGCCGGCGATCTCGGCTACCCGGTCGTCCTCAAGGCTGTCGACGCGCTGCACAAGTCGGATGCGGGTGGCGTCATCGTCGGCATCGCCGATCCGGCCGCGCTGGTCGTCGCGGTGCACGATCTGGTCGAGCGGCTGGCGCCGAAGACGCTCTCGCTCGAGCGCATGGCGCCGCTGCACGAGGGGGTCGAGCTGATCGTCGGCGCGCGCACCGACGCGCGCTTCGGCCCGGTCGCGATGGTCGGGCTGGGCGGGGTCTACGCCGAGGTGTTCGAGGACGTCGCGATCGACCTGGCGCCGCTCGACGCCGTCGCCGCCGAGCGGCTGCTGCGCTCGCTGCGCGGGGCGCCGCTCCTGGCGGGCGTCCGGGGCCGGCCGCCGCTCGACGTCGGCG
>DASUHM010000040.1 GCA_036273515.1 Gaiellales bacterium | reverse complement strand
GCCTTGGTATAGGGATGCAGCGGGTTCTTGTACAGCTCGTCGGCGGGCGCCAACTCGGCCATCTTCCCCAGGTACATCACGCCGACGCGGTCGGAGAGATATTCGACTACCGAGAGATCGTGCGCGATGAACAGATAGGTCAACCCGAACTCTTTCTGCAGGTCTTCCAGCAGGTTGAGCACCTGGGACTGCACGGAGACGTCGAGTGCCGAGACCGGCTCGTCGCAGACGATGAACTTGGGCCGCAGGGCCAGGGCGCGCGCTACGCCGATGCGCTGGCGCTGGCCGCCGGAGAACTCGTGCGGGTAGCGGTTGATGTGCTCGGGCGAGAGGCCGACCAGCTCGAGCAGCTCGGCCACCCGCCGGCGCACCTCGCCCCGATCGCCGATGCCGTGGATGCGCAGCGGATCGGCGATGATCGTGCCGACGCGCTTGCGCGGGTTGAGCGACGCGTACGGGTCCTGGAACACCATCTGCATCTCGCGCCGCATCGGCTGCAGCTCGCGGCGCGAGAGCCGGGAGATGTCGCGGCCCTCGAAGGCGATCGAGCCGTCGGTCAGGTCGTAGAGGCGGACGATGCAGCGGCCGAGCGTCGACTTGCCGCACCCGGACTCCCCCACGAGGCCGATCGTCTCGCCCGCGTTCACCTCGAGGCTGACGCCGTCGACGGCGTGGACGCGGGCCACCTCGCGCTGGAGCAGGATGCCCTTCTTGATCGGGAAGTACTTGCGCACCCCCTCGACCTTGAGCAGGGGCTCGCCGCCGTTCTGCGCGCTCACGCGGACTCCTCGGCCAGCTCGGGATGGATGGTGGCGTCGCGCCGCGCGGCCTTCGCCGCCGGCTCGAGGTGACAGGCGTCGAGGTGGCCGGTCGTTCCCAGCCGGTCGCGCAGCTCGGGCACCTCGCTGCATTTCTCGAAGCGCTGCGCGCAGCGGGGGCCGAACGCGCACCCCTCGGGCAGGTGGATCAGCGACGGGGGCGTGCCCGGGATCGCGGTCAGCCGGCGCGGCTTGGGCCGGTCGAGGCGGGCGATCGAGCCGAGCAGCCCCCAGGTGTATGGGTGCTGGCCGTCGTAGAAGAGATCCTGCTTCGTCCCCTGCTCGACCACCCGGCCGGCGTACATGACGCAGACCCGGTCGGCCACGTCGGCGACGACGCCCATGTCGTGCGTGATCATGACGACGGCCGAGCCGAAGTCGTCCTTGAGCTTTCCGATCAGCTCGAGGATCTGGGCCTGGATCGTGACGTCGAGCGCCGTGGTCGGCTCGTCGGCGATGAGCAGGTCGGGGTTGCACGAGAGCGCCATCGCGATCATCACGCGCTGGCGCATGCCGCCCGAGAACTGGTGCGGGTAGTCGTTCACGCGCACGCGCGGGTTGGGGATGCCGACGGCGGCGAGCAGCTCGACCGCGCGGTTGTGGGCCGCGTCCTTCGAGACCGGCTCGTGCGCCCGGATCTGCTCGGCGATCTGCCAGCCGATCCGGTAGACCGGGTTCAGCGAGGTCATCGGGTCCTGGAAGATCATCGCGATCTCCGAGCCCCGCACCGAGCGCATCTCGTCGCGGGAGAGCTTCATGATGTCGCGGCCCTTGTAGATCACCTCGCCCTCGAACATGGCGTTCGGGTCGACGATCAGCCGCATGACCGACATCATCGTGACGCTCTTGCCCGACCCCGACTCGCCCACGATGCCGAGCACCTCGCCCGGGTCGAGCGTGAACGAGACACCGTCCACGGCCTTGACGACGCCATCCTCCGTGCGGAACGACACCCGGAGGTTCTTGACCTCGAGCAGATGATCCGCCATCAGGCGGGCCTGATCCTCGGGTCGAGCCAGGCGTAGGTGATGTCGACGATCGCGTTCGCGAGCACGATGAAGAACGCGCCGTAGATGACGGTGACCATGATCGTCGGCAGGTCGAGGTTGCCGATCGACTGGTAGGTCAGGTAGCCGACGCCGTGGATGCCGAACACGACCTCGGTCAGGAGCGTCGCGCCCGCCACCAGGGCCCCGAAGTCGAGGCCGAAAAGGCTCACGTAGGTGATCATCGACGTCCGCAGGGTATGCCGCATGAGCACCCGCCGCTCCGAGAGCCCCTTCGACCGCGCCGTCCGCACGTAGTCCTCGTTCTGGACCTCGAGCAGGCTCGAGCGCAGAACGCGCGCGTAGAGCCCGATGAAGGCGATCGACAGGGTGATCCACGGGATCACGAGCCCCTTGAACCACAAGCCCGGGTCCTGGGTGAACGGCGTGTACCCGAGCGGCGGCACCCAGTGGAACAGGAACGTGTCGTGCCACCGGCTCTGGGTGATCAGGTTGGCCAGCTCGCCGACCCAGAACACGGGCATCGAGATCCCGATCAGGGCGAGGATCATCAGGATCGGGTCGACCAGCGTGCCCTTGAACACCGCCGCGGCAAGCCCCATCAGGATCGATACCACCACCCAGATGACCGCCGCGCCGAACGCGAGCGAGAGCGTCGCCGGGGCGGCCTGCACGACCTCGGGCACGATGCTCTGGCCCTGGTTCGAGTACGAGACCAGGTCGCGGCTGATGAAGATCTTCTTCATCATCAGCAGGTACTGGATCGGCAGCGGCCGGTCGAGGCCGAACTGGTGCCTGATCTGCTTCACCGCCGCGGCGGACGGGTTGCGGCCGGCGATCTGGCGGGTCGGGTCGATGCCGGGCGTGTGGAAGAAGATCATGAACACGACGACGGTGATCACGAACATCACGAGGACGAGCGACAGCACCCGGCGGACGATGAACGTGGCCACGCCTACCCCTCGATCCGCAGCTTCGCGCGGGGGTCGAGCGCGTCGCGCACGCCGTCGCCGAACACGTTCAGGGCGAGCACGGTGAGGACGATCATGATCCCGGGGGCGATCGCCACCCAGGGCCGCGTGTAGAGCAACCCCTGACCGTCGCTGATCACGGATCCCCAGCTCGCGTTCGGCGGCTGCACGCCGATCGACAGGTACGACAGCGCCGCCTCGGTGAGGATCGTCGTGGCGATGATGAGGGGGAGCAGCACGATCACGACGGTGATCACGTTCGGCAGCACCTCCGAGAACACGAGCCGCAAGCCCGAGGCGCCCTGCGCGATCGCGGCCTCGACGTACTCCTTCTCGGACACCGCGAGCACGTGGCCGCGCACCGGCCGGAACACGTAGGGCAGGAAGATGAACGCGATGATCAGCGTCGGCAGCCACAGGCTGGACGCCTGGACGCGTATCGGGCCGACGCCGACGCCGTTCGGCGCGTTCAGGAGCACCGTCGCCACGCAGATCGCGAGCAGCAGCACGGGGAACGCCCAGATCACGTCCATCGAACGCGAGAACACCGCGTCGATGACGCCGCCGTGGAATCCCGCGAGAAGCGCGAGCACCGTGGCGAAGAAGCAGCAGAGCACCGCCGATCCGACCCCGACGAGGAGCGAGCTGCGGCCGCCGTAGAGCACGCGCGACGCCACGTCGCGGCCGTTCTGGTCGGCGCCGAGGAAGTAGTGGTGGACGTCCCACGTCGGCCCGATCGGAGTTTCGCCGAGGTGGAGCAGGCCGCCGCCCTGCTGCATCAGCGGCACCTTCTTGCCGTTCACGATCGTCGTGCCGTTGAGGTTGTTCTCGAACGGGTTGACGTGCGCGATGTCATTGGCGTAGATCGGCGCCGCGAAGCTGACCACGACGATCAGCAGGAAGAGCGCGAGCCCTGCCATCGCGATCCGGTTGCGCACCAGCCGGCGACCGGCGAGCGCCCACGGGCTCCGCCCGGCAACCTCCGGCCCCCCGGGAGAAGCCGGCTCCACATGATCCAGGGCCGCGACCTCAGCCATGTACCAATCACCTTACCAACCGAAGGTGGGCGGTTCCTCAGAACCGCCCACCTTCGAGATCGGATTCGACCGCCCTACTTGACCCAGAGCTGGTCGATCAGGATGTACCACTGCGGGTTCCACTGGTAGTTCCCGACCCGCTTCGACAGGAAGTCGATCTGCTTCGGGTTGTAGAGGTCGACCCACGGGGCCTGATCGGTCATGTCGTGGTCAACCTGCGCCCAGATCGCGTTCGCTGCGTCGGGGTTGGTGACGCCGGTCTTCTCTGCCTGATCCATCTTGGCCTGGATCGCCTTGTCGCAGAAGGCCGCGATGTTCGGGCTGGCGTCGCTGTTCGGGTGGATGGAGCCGCAGCCGAGGAGCACGTTGAGGAAGTCGGACGGTGCCGGGTAGTCCTGGTACCAGGCCGACCACGCGATGTTCCACTTGCTGTGGTTCTTGGAGTTCTGCACGTACGGGTACTGGATGCCGTCGGCGAGGTACTGCCCCGACGCCTTGTACCCGATCTTGTTCAGGTCGGAGACCATCTGCTCGCCGAGGGCCTTCGAGGTCTCGTCGTTGCCGCTGTTGACGACGACCTTGGCGCCCGAGGTGCCGGACTCCTTGACCAGCTGCTTCGCCTTCGCGAGGTCGACGCCGTGCCATTTGGTGGTGTCGCTGCCGTTCGTGTACGGGCAGTACGGCTTGTAGCCCGGGAAGTTCGGCGGCAGGATCTGGCAGGTCGGCACGGCGAGGGCCGAGCCGCCGCCGATCTTCACGTAGGCGCTGCGGTCGGCGGCGTAGTTGACCGCCTGGCGCGCCTTCTGGTTGTTGAAGGGCGGGGTGGTCGTGTTGAACGCGAAGTACCAGTCCGCCGTCAGCGCGTTCACGTGAACCTGGTTCGCGTACTGCGGGCTGTTCAGCTCGTTCAGCCGGTCGGCCGGGATCACGTCGCCGTCGAACACCTCATCGGCGGCGCCGCGCTCGACCTGCGTGACCTCGTCGGAGATCTGCAGGCCGTACTTCTCGACGATCTGATCCGGGTAGCCCTCGGGCTGCGCCGCGGGGTTCCAGACCTTGAAGTACGGGTTGCGGACGAGGACGGCTTCCTTGTTCGGGTTGTACGACTTCCACATGTACGGACCCGTGCCCGGCGGGACGTTGTTGCCCGTCAGCTTCTTCGACGTGCTCGCCGGCACGACGTACGCGAACGGCAGCGCCAGCTTGTCGAGGAACTCGGGATCCGGAGCCGTCAGGTGGATGGTGAGCGTGTAGGCCGAGTCGTCGGCGACGACGCCCTTGGAGAGGTCGCAGTGCGACGGCTTGCACGCCGACGCGCCGACGATGCCGCTGTAGAACGACGTCGGGCCGGGGACGGTGAACTGGCGCTCGAAGGTCGTGACGAAGTCGCTCGGCTTCATGACCTGGCCGTTCGAGAACTTGATCCCCTTGTGGAGCTGGAAGGTGTAGGTCTTGCCGCCGTCGGTCGGCGTCGGGATCGAGGTGGCGAGGTCGGGGACGATCTGCGTGCCCGCCGTGCCGCCCACGCGCTTGAACTGGACGAGGCCGTCATGCGAGTTGATCAAGAGCTGCCATTCCTGCAGCGTGTAGTTCTGCGCCGGATCGGCGACGCCGAAGCTGGAGTTCGCCAAAATCGTGAACGTGCCGCCCTTGTGGGCGGCAGCGGTCGTGCTGGGGGAGCTCGAACCGCCCGAGCTCGACCCGCCGCCGGAGCCGCCGCAGCCGGCCGCAATCACGACGGCCGCGATGGCCGACATCGCAACCAGCCCCCGCCAGAATCGCTTCTCCATTACCCCTCCTAGGAAGTTGACGCCGCGCGCTCTATGACGCCTCGGAGGCGGCCGATGTTAGTCACCGGACGTTCACCGCGCCAGAGACAAGGCGATACGCGAGGGAAGCGGTGCGGGCCAGGCCGTCCGCGGCGGCCGCAGGCGCGGACAGCACGGCGACCGCGATCCGGCGCTCGCCCTCGTCGATCAGGGCGACGTCGTGGCGCACGGACTCGAGCTCGCCCTGCTTCGACGAGACGACCCGGCAGGCGGCCGCCGGCAGATAGCGGGGGACGATGTCGGTGTGGTGGGACTGGGCCATCGCGGCGAGCACGCGCCGGCAGGCAGGGGCCGGGATGCCGTCGGCGCAGGCGAGCGCGCGGACGAGCGCGGCCATGTCGGCAGCGCTCGTCGTGTTGTCGTCTCCGCGCTCGGCGGCGGCGACGTCCATCATCCGCCGGCGCAGGCGGGTGTGCACGAGGCCGAGAGCCCCGGCGAGGTCGTTCACGGCGTCCATGCCGACCACGTCGATGACGGCGTTCGTCGCCGCGTTGTCGGAGATCGCCAGCATCAGCAGGTCGAGCTCGGCCAGGGTCAGGGCGGTGTCCGGGTGCATGCTCTCGAGCAGGCCGCCTCCGCCGGGCACCGGTGCGTCGCCGACGCGGATGCGCTGCTCCGGGTCGATCCGGCCGGCACAGGCCTCGCTCCACAGCGCCGCCGAGATCAGCACCTTGATCGTGCTCGCCGCCGGCAGCGGCACGTTTGCGTCTCGCTCATGGCGGCGGCCGCTGCGAACGTCGACGGCAGCGACCGCGAGCACCCAGGTGCCGGGCCCTTAGTCCTCGGACTCGTACAGGCGGCGGACGGTGCGCACGCGGGCCTTCAGCTCGGCCGGGTGCGGCTCGTCGACCACCTTGCCGGCGTCCTTGGAGGCGTGGACGATGCGGCCCTCGCCGACCCAGATCGCGATGTGGTCGCCGTAGCACACCAGGTCGCCGGGCTGGGCCTGGCGCAGCGACACCTCGCGGCCGGCGGTCTCCTGCTGCTCCGCATTGTGCGGGAGGAGCAGGCCGAAGCGGCGGTGGACGGCCTGCACGAGGCCGGAGCAGTCGAGGCCGTGGACGGTGACTCCACCCCACTCGTACGGCGCGCCCAGGAACATGAGCGCGGTCTCGGCGATCGCGTCGCCGCCGGCCTTGCGCCGGGCGGCGGCCAGCGGCTCGGTGCGCAGGCCCGGGGCGACGAGCCACGTGCCCAGGTAGCGGTCGGCGGCCTGGGGCACGACGACCACGTGCGCGCGGTCCTTCTGGAGCGGCTCGCCGAGCGCGTCGGCCGTGATCCAGCCGCCGAGTCCGTCGGCGACGGTCACCTGCGCCCAGCCGTCCTCGCTCCCGGTCACCTCGACCGGGTCGGCGAAGAGCACCTGGGTCACCTGTTCGGAGCCCTCGTCGGGCTTCTTCCGGATCGCCGTATAGGGGAGGGTGCAGGAGGCCTGGTCCACCAGAACCATTCTATCGGGGCGGCCGCCTGCGAAGCGGCGCGAAGTGTCGGGGAGGGCGCGGACGCGCGGCCCGCGCCCTCCCCGCAGGCGCTACTTGATCTCGACGCTGGCGCCGGCCTCCTCGAGCTTGGCCTTCATCTGATCGGCCTCCTCGCGGGCGACGCCCTCCTTCACCGGCTTGGGCGCCTCGTCGGCGACCGCCTTGGCCTCCTTGAGGCCGAGGCCGGTCAGCTCGCGGATCACCTTGATGACCGGGATCTTGCTCTGGCCGGCCGATTCGAGGATGACGTCGAACGCCGTCTGCTCCTCTGCGGCGGCGCCGTCGCCGCCGCCACCGCCGGCGACCGGCGCGGCCATGACGGGCGCGGCCGCGGCGGCCGACACTCCCCAGCGCTCCTCGAGCGCCTTCTTCAGCTCCACGAGCTCGAGAACCGACATCTCCTCGAGCTGCTCAGGCGTAACAGGCATGTAGCTCTCCTTCGATCAGGCGGCCTCGGCCGCCTCCTTCTTCTGGATGTACTGGTCGAGGACGACCAGGAACTCCCGCAGCGGGGCTGCGAGCACGTTGTAGGCACCCTGCACGGGCCCGGCGATGGCGCCGACGACCTGTGCCTGGAGCACTTCCTTGGGCGGCAGGTCTCCCAGCGCGCGGACCTCGTCGGCCGACAGGGCCTGGCCCTCCATCACCGCGCCCCGCACCGCGAGGATGCGGGTCTGGCGGGCGATGTCCGACAGCTTCTTCGCCGCCGCGGCCGGGTCTTCGGCCACGAACGCGATCGCCGTCGGCCCCTCGAGGAGCGCGACCAGGTCGGGCCGGTCGGCCTGCTTGGCCGCGATCCGCGCGAGCGTGTTCTTCGTGACGTGGAACGTCGCGCCGGCCTCGCGCAGCTGCCGGCGCACCTCCGCCACCTGGGTGACGGTGAGGCCGCGATAGTCGGTCACGATCATCGCGGGCGCCTCCCGGATTCGCTCCGTCAGGCGCTCGACGACCCGCTCCTTCTGCTCTAGACGCACGTGTTCACCTCCTTCATGCAACTCGCGTCCGCCGTGAGGCGACGCGAGCGCACGGGGTGACGTGCGCGGGCACCGGCCTCGGTCGGGTGGTGGTTTAAGCCCTCTCGGGCCCCGACGGTCTCTGGCGCGGACAGTTTGGCGACGGAAATGTAGCCGCTACAACCGGGGTCAGACCCCGAACGTCCGCCGTGACACTTCCGTGGCAGTTCCGTTCGGGGTCTGACCCCGGTTCTCAGACGGCGGCGGTCTCCTCCATGAGGTCGCGGACGCGGCCCGTGTCGATCTTCACGCCCGGGCCCATCGTCGACGTGATCGTGATCGAGCGCAGGTAGCGGCCCTTCGCGGCCGCCGGCTTGGCGCGCAGGATCTCGTCCAGCACCGCGCCGTAGTTCTCGACCAGCGCGCGCTCGTCGAACGACTTCTTGCCGATCGCCACGTGGATGATCCCCGTGCGGTCGGTGCGGTACTCGATCTTGCCGGCCTTGATGTCGGACACGGCCTTCGAGATGTCGAACGTGATCGTCCCCGCCTTCGGGCTCGGCATCTTGCCCTGCGGGCCGAGGATCCGGCCCAGGCGGCCGACGGTGCCCATCATGTCGGGGGTGGCGATGGCCACGTCGAAGTCGGTGAAGCCCTCCTGGACCCTGGCGGCCAGGTCGTCGCCGCCGACGAAGTCCGCGCCGGCGTCCTCGGCCTCCTTGGCCTTCTCGCCCTGCGCGAAGACCGCCACCGACACCGAGCGGCCGGTGCCGTGGGGCAGGAAGAGCGTGCCGCGCAGCTGCTGGTCGGCATGGCGGACGTTGACGCCCAGGCGCAGGTGCACCTCGACGGTCTCGTCGAACTTGGCCGTCTCGAGCGACTTCAGCGTGCGCACCGCGTCGAGCGGCGGATACGTGCGCTCGCGGTCGACCGCGGCGCGGGCGGTGGTGTACTTCTTGCCGGCCATCAGGCACCCACCTCCACGCCCATCGAGCGGGCGGTGCCGGCGATGATGTGCATCGCGGCGTCGACGTCGTTCGCGTTCAGGTCGGGGAGCTTCGTCTCGGCGATCTCGCGCAGCTGGGCGCGGCTGATCGTCCCCACCTTGTTGCGGTTCGGCTCGCCCGACCCCTTGTCGATGTTGAGCGCCTCGCGGATCAGCACCGCCGCGGGCGGCGTCTTCGTGATGAACGTGAACGAGCGGTCCTCGAACACGCTGATCTCGACGGGCGTGATCCGGCCGGCGTTCGGGCCCTGCGTGGCGGCGTTGAACGCCTTGCAGAACTCCATGATGTTGACCCCGTGCTGGCCGAGCGCCGGGCCCACCGGGGGCGCCGGGTTGGCCTGGCCGGCCGGGATCTGCAGCTTGATGATCTTGATGACCTTCTTCGCCATACCTCACCTCTCGTGTGGTGCAAGCGCCCGGAGCGGGCTCCCACGTGTACTCCAGCGACGGCGGATCATAGCCTCGCGGTGCGTACGATCCCCGCGACGACCGGGTAGACGAGCACCGAGACCATGCCCGCGCCCACGAGCCCGGCCGACGTGTCGGATCGCATCTGGCCGGCCGCGATGCCGAGGGTCGTGATCGCGACGATCAGCGGCAGGCCGGTCGAAGCGTAGAAGGCGAGCGCACGCCGTTCGCCTGCCGGCAGAGCCCGCCGGGACAGGACATAGGTGGGAAGCCCGCGCACCACGAGCATGAGGACGAGGAAGAGCACGAGCTTCGCGATGCCGTCCAGCGAGCCGATCACGGCGTCGAGGTCGAAGCGCATCCCCGTCACCACGAAGAAGACCGGCACGAAGACGCCGAAGGCGACCGCGTCGAGCTTCGGCTGGAGCAGCCGCCGGGACGCCGAGCCGGCGGCGATCGAGACGAGCATCCCGGCAGAGAACGCGCCCAGGACGACGTCGAGGCCGAGCCGGGCCGTCAGGTACACGAGCGCCGCAAGCACGAACACCGAGAGCCGCACGGCCAGCTGGCCGGTCGCCTCCATCGTCTTCTGGATCACGACCACGATCCGGTGCGGGCGTACGTGCGGGGCGGCGACGGCAGCCGCCACCGCGACGAGGGCGAACGCGGTCAGCAGGGACGCCGACGTGGTGCGGCTGGTCGCGCTGGTCAGGAGGAGCGCGATCAGGACGATCGGGCCCAGCTCGCCGACGGCTCCGGCCGCCATGACGAACCCGCCGAACTCGCCTTCGAGGTCGCCGGTGTCGCGCAGGATGGGCGTGAGGGTTCCGAGCGCGGTGGTCGAGAGCGCACAGCCCACGAAGAGGTAGTTCACGATCACGCCGGCCTCCTCCAGCCCGGCGGCGATGCCGAACGCGAGGGCGAGGGATACGAACCAGGTGGTGACGGCGAGCCGTGCCGGCATGCCGCGCACCCGCTCGGGCTCGAGCTCGAACCCCGCCAGGAAGAAGAGGAAGGCGAGCCCGAACTGCGACAGCAGATCGGCCAGCGGGGTCACGTGCGCGAGGTGCAGCACCGGCGGCCCGACGATGATCCCGAGCAGGATCTCGACGACGACGACCGACGGCTTGGGCCGGGGCACGAGGTCGGCCAGGACCGGCGCGGCGGCGGCGAGCCCCGTGATGGCGACGAGCGCGGCGAGATCGATCTGCACACCGGCGAGGCTCTCACATCACCGCCAGTCGGACCGGCCGGGGCGCACCAAAAGGGGTCTGACCCCGTTTGGTGCATGACAGGGGCCTGGCGCCGGGTGACGGCTTGGCGAGGAAGGTGAACGGCCTAGATCTTCTTGACCTTGTCGAACTCGAGCTCGACGGGGACCTGGCGCTCGAAGATCGAGACCAGCACCTTCAGCTTGCCCTGGTCCTCGTTGATCTCGGCGATCTCGCCGTCGAAGTCCGCCAGGTAGCCGGACGTGATCTTGACGCTGTCACCCATCGAGAACTCGGCCTTGGCCTTCGTCTTCTGCTCGGCCTGCGCGACCGCCGTGTGCAGCATGCGGTCGACCTCGGGCTGGCTCAGCGGCACCGGCTTGTTCTGCGAGCCGACGAAGCCCGTCACGCCGGGGGTGTTCTTCACGAGCGTCCAGGCGTCGTCGGTGAGATCCATGTTGACGAGCACGTAGCCCGGCCACAGCCGCCGCTCGGTTTGAACCTTCTGCCCGTCCTTCGTCTCGACGACGGACTCGGTGGGGACGACGACGCGACGGACGACGAGCTCCTGGCTCATCGACTTGATCCGGTGCTCGAGATTGGCCTTGACCTTGTTCTCGTGCCCGGAATAGGTGTTGATCACATACCAGCGGAACATGCGTCCTTACTTTTGGAGGTCGATCAGCTTCGTGGCGAGGTGGGCGAACGCCTGGTCGAGACCGTACAGATAGCCGCCCACCAGGACGCAGGCGGCGATGACGACCATCGTCGACTGCCAGGTCTGCTGGCGGTTGGGGAAGTCGACCTTGGCGAGCTCCGAGCGCACCTCGCCCGTGAACGCGACCAGGCCGCGGAGCCCGCGCCGGCGGTCGACGTCACCGCCCGACTGGCTCTTGGGCTTGCCCGCGAGCGGCGCGCTGACCGACCGGCGGCTGCCGCCTCCGGCGGCAGGCCTACCCCTTCGCGACGTCGATCGTGCCATCGCGGTTAGCGCGTCTCCCTGTGCGGCGTGTGATGTCCGCACCAGCGGCAGTACTTCGAGAACTCGATCCGGTCGGGCGAGTTTCGCTTCGATTTGTTCGTCTGATAGTTGCGTCGCTTGCAGTCCTGGCACGCGAGCGTGACCAGGACCCGGACACCGGACTTCGCCACGGGAGACTCCTCGATCCACGGCGCCGCCACCGGCGCCGATCAGGCAGGATACACGGAACGTGATTCGCCCCAGCGCACGCCGATGACCGCCTCCACCGTCGACCGCGACAGGCTGGCCCGGCTCCAGGCTCGCGAGGACCAGCGCTTCGACCGCGAGCACCCGCGCTCCAGGGAGCTGTTCGAGCGCGCCGGCGCCTCGATGCTGGCGGGCGTGCCGATGCACTGGATGGTCGAGTGGGCGAGCGCGTTCCCCGTGTTCGTGGCCGAGGCGGCGGGCGCGCGCTTCACGGACGTCGACGGCAACGAGTACGTCGATCTCTGCCTCGGCGACACCGGCGCGATGACCGGCCATGCGCCCGCGGCCACGGCCGACGCCGTGTCCGACCAGATCCGCCGCGGCACGACGCTGATGCTGCCCACCGAGGACGCGATCGCGTGCGCCGAGGAGTTCGCCCGCCGCTTCGGCCTGCCCTACTGGCAGTTCGCCCTCACCGCGACCGACGCCAACCGCTTCACCATCCGGCTCGCCCGCCAGGCCACCGGCCGGCCGAAGATCCTCGTGCACAACTGGTGCTACCACGGCTCGGTCGACGAGACCTTCATCACGATCGGCGACGACGGGGCGCCGCAGACGCGCCCGTACAACATCGGGCCGGCCGTACCCGTGCCGGAGACCACGCGCGTCGTCGAGATCAACGACCTCGACGGGCTCGAGCGCGAGCTGGGCCACGGGGACGTCGCCTGCTGCCTGTTCGAGCCGGCGCTCACCAACATCGGCATCGTCCTCCCCGACGAGGGCTACCACGCGGCCGTCCGCGAGCTGACCCGCAAGCACGGAACGTTCCTCGTGATCGACGAGACGCACACGCTGTGCGCCGGCCCCGGCGGCTACACCCGCGCGTACGACCTCGATCCCGACTTCCTCACCGTCGGCAAGCCGCTCGCGGGCGGCATCCCGGCGGCGGCCTACGGCATGAGCGAGGAGACGGCGGCCCGCGTGGTCGCCGGCCTCCCCCAGGGCCCGGTCGACGTCGGCGGCATCGGCGGCACCCTCGCCGGCAACGCGCTCTCGCTGCGGGCGATGCGGGCCACGCTCGAGGACGTCCTCACCGTGGAGGCGTACGGGCGCATGATCCCGCTCGCCGAGCGCTTCACCGACGGCGTCTGTGAGGCCATCGGCCGGCACGGCCTGCACTGGTACATCACCCGTCTCGGCTGCCGGGCCGAGTACGGCTTCCAGCGCGAGCGCCCCCGCACCGGCGGCGAGGCGGCCGCGTCGATGGACCACGAGCTCGACCGCTTCATGCACCTCTACGCGCTCAACCGCGGGGTGCTGATGACGCCGTTCCACAACATGGCGCTCATGTCGCCGGCGACGACCGCCGCGGACGTCGACCGGCACACCGAGGTGTTCGCCGATGCGGTGGCCGAGCTGGCCGCGTCCGGCGACGTGTGAACTTGCGTGCGAAACACCGGCGCTGGGAGTAGCATCGCCTTTCGTCGAAACAGGGGCAACCAAGGGAGGGGCTCGTGAAGCGTTTGTTGAGAGGTAGGTGGCTGGCGGTGGCCGCCGTATTGACGGTCGTCGCGGTCGCTGCCGGCTGCGGGAGCGGCGGTGGCGGGACGTCGAGCCCCGGCGGCTCCGCGCCCGCGTCGTCCTCCGCGCCGTCGGTCAAGATCGGGCTCGTCACCGACATCGGCGGCCTGAACGACCGCAGCTTCAACCACCTGGCCTACCTCGGGCTCCAGAACGCCGAGCACCAGCTGGGCGTCCAGGGTGAGGTGCTCCAGTCGAACTCCGACTCGGACTACGTGCCGAACCTTCAGACCGCGGCGGCGCACGGCGACAACCTCGTGATCGCCGTTGGCTTCCTCATGGAGAGCGCCGTCGAGAAGGTCGCGAAGGCGTTCCCGAACACCAACTTCGCCATCATCGACTCGGGCCCGGCCAAGCCGATCCCGAACCTGAAGAGCCTGCTCTTCCACGAGCAGGACGGCGGCTACATCGCCGGCTACCTGGCCGGCCTCGTCACCAAGACGAACGTCGTCTCGACCGTCGGCGGCCAGAAGATCCCGCCGGTCGACCACTACATCGCCGGCTTCCAGGCCGGCGCGAAGGCGGCCGACCCGAAGGTGACGACGCTGAACGCCTACTCGCAGAGCTTCACCAACCAGGCGGCCTGCAAGGAGCTCGCGCTGAACCAGATCGCGCAGCACTCCGACGTCGTCTTCCAGGTCGCAGGCGGCTGTGGGCTCGGGGCCCTGTCCGCCGCGAAGGAGAAGGGCGTCTGGGGCGTCGGCGTCGACGCCGACCAGTCCTACCTCGGGCCGTTCATCCTGACGAGCGCGGTCAAGAAGGTCGACGTCGCGGTGTTCGACACGATCAAGCAGATCCAGGCCGGGACGTTCAAGGGCGGCACGACGGACTTCTTCACCGCCCAGAACAACGGCGCAGGCATCGGCAAGATCAGCCCGAACGTGCCGGCGTCCATCGTCGCGAAGCTGAAGCCGATCGAGACGAAGATCGCGTCGGGCCAGATCACCCCGCCCGACACCGTCAAGTAAGCGCTCGCCGGGGGGCGGGCCCGCCCGACGCGGCCCGCCCCCCGGCGATCTCGAGATGGCCGACCACCCAGTCCTGGAACTGCGCGGAATCACCAAGCGCTTCGGCAGCCTGGTGGCCAACGACGCGATCGACTTCGAGCTCGCACCCGGCGAGGTACACGCCCTGCTGGGCGAGAACGGGGCGGGCAAGTCGACGCTCATGAACGTCCTCTACGGGCTCTACCAGCCCGACGCCGGCGAGATCCGGATGAACGGCAAGCCGGTGCGGATCTCGTCGCCCAAGCACGCGATCGAGGCCGGCATCGGCATGGTGCACCAGCACTTCATGCTGATCCCGGTGATGACGGTCGCCGAGAACGTCGTCCTCGCCTCCGAGCCGACGAGCGGGCCCTTCCTCGACCTGGCGGCGGCCCGCAAGCGCGTCCTCGACGTGTCGAACAGCCTCGGCCTCGCGGTCAACCCGGACGCGCGCGTGGAGGAGATCTCGGTCGGCATGCAGCAGCGGGTCGAGATCGTGAAGGCGCTCTACCGAAACGCCCAGATCCTGATCCTCGACGAGCCCACCGCGGTGCTGACGCCGCAGGAGGCGACCGACCTCTTCCGGATCCTGAACACGCTGCGAAACGACATGGGCACGTCCGTCATCTTCATCACCCACAAGCTCGGCGAGGTGCTCGACATCGCCGACCGCATCACCGTGCTGCGGCGCGGCCGGGCGGTCGAGACGGTGCCGCGCGAGGGCGCGACCGAGGAGAGCCTGGCCCGGCTCATGGTGGGCCGCGAGGTGCTGCTGCGCGTGCAGAAGGAGAAGGCCCATCCGGAGAAGCCCGTGCTCGAGGTGCGCGATCTGCACGTCGCCGACGACCGCGGGCTCGAGGCCGTGCAGGGGCTCTCGCTCGAGGCCCGCGCCGGCGAGATCGTCGGCATCGCCGGCGTCGACGGCAACGGCCAGGCCGAGCTCGTCGAGGCCATCACCGGTTTGCGGCGCCCGACGGCGGGGACGGTCACCGTGTCCGGCCGCGACCTCACCCGGGCCGACGCCCGCGCGAGCCTCGACGCCGGCATCGGCCACATCCCCGAGGACCGCCACCGGCGCGGCCTCGTGCTCGAGTTCTCGCTGGCGGAGAACCTGGCGCTGCGCGACTACCGGCGGGTGCCGGTCTCGCAGCTCGGGATCCTCTCGCCGCGGCGGATCGTGGCGAAGGCGCGCGGTCTGCTCGAGGAGTTCGACGTCCGCGGCGGCGGCCCGCAAACGCCGGCGTTCGCCCTGTCCGGCGGCAACCAGCAGAAGGTCGTGATCGCCCGCGAGGTCTCGGACAACCCCGACCTCCTCGTCGCCGCCCAGCCCACCCGCGGGCTCGACGTCGGCGCGATCGAGTTCGTGCACCGCCGCCTGGTCGAGGAGCGCGACCGCGGCCGCGCCATTCTGCTCGTCAGCTTCGAGCTCGACGAGATCCTCGGCCTGTCCGACCGCATCCTGGTCATGTACCGCGGCCAGATCGTGGGCGAGTACGGCCCCGACGTGTCCGAGCTCGACCTCGGCGTGGCGATGGCCGGCGGCGGCGGCAAGGAGACGGCGGCGTGAACGAGCCGGACAAGCGCGGCACGCTCGATCGCGTCGGCGAGGCGCTCAGCAACCGCGCCGAGGGCGTGCTGCTGCCGGTCGGGACGGTGGTGCTCGCGTTCGTCGTGGGCGGGCTCGCGGTGCTCGCCGCCGGCCACAACCCGATCTCGGCCTACAACGCGATCTTCAAGGGCACCGGCCTGAACTACGTGCTGCCGTGGACGTCGAGCACCGACAAGATCTTCGCCGCGATCAACCTGCAGCAGACGTTGATCGAGACGACGCCGCTGATCCTGACCGCGCTCGCCGTGGCGTTCGCGTTCCGCTGCGGGATGTTCAACATCGGCGGCCAGGGCCAGTACTACGTCGGGCTGATCTGCTCGCTCTGGGTCGGCCTCCACTTCGCGTCGATGTCGCGCCCGCTGCACGTGTTCCTGGCGATGGTCGCCGCGCTCATCGGAGGCGCCGTCTGGGGCGGGATCGCCGGCGGCCTCAAGGCGGCGGTCGGCGCCCACGAGGTGATCTCGACGATCATGCTGAACTGGATCGCGTTCTACGGCGGCCAGTACCTCTTCGAGCTCGGCGGCCCGCTGCAGGGCTCCGAGCGCTCGGTGCCCAAGTCGAACCCGATCGCGCACTCGGCCCAGCTGCCCGCCATCTGGGGCAACCTGCAGCCGCTCCACGCCGGCATCTTCATCGCCCTCTTCGCGCTGGTCGTCTACTGGTTCATCCTCAACCGGACCACGCTCGGGTTCGAGGTCAAGGCGGTCGGGTTCAACCCCGAGGCGGCCCGCTACAGCGGCATGTCGGTCTCGCGCAAGTACGTCATCGCGCTCGCGATCTCGGGCGCGTTCGCCGGCCTGGCGGGCTCGATGGACATCCTCGGCTGGGAGTTCTCGATCGCGACGAACGACATCCAGGTGAGCCAGATCGGCTTCATCGGCATCGCCGTCGCCCTGCTCGGCCGCGGCCGCCCGATCGGGATCGCGCTGGCGGCGCTGCTCTTCGGCGGTCTGGAGGTGGGCACGTCCACCCGGGCGCTCGATCCGACCGTGTTCCCGCCCGAGCTGGCCGGCAACCTGGCCACGATCATCCAGGGACTCATCGTCCTCTTCGTCGGCGCCGAGCTCCTGCTGGTCTACGCCTGGCGGGCACGGCGGTCGCGGCCGAAGCATCCGGAGCCACGGCTCGACACCAGCCTGCGGGAGGAGGCGCTGTGAGCGCGATGGCCGCCACCCTGCGCACGCGGGTGCCGACCGGGGCCCGCGCCATCGGCCTGATCGGCGTCGCGTTCGGGTTCCTGGCGATGTGGCTGGCGCTGCCGCCGTTCGAGGTCCGCGCCCAGGGGGCGCCGGTGGCGCTGGCGGTCATCGGGCTCGGGTGCGGGGCCTGGGCGCTCCAGGGGCGGGAGTGGCGGATCGGCGGGTGGGCCGTCGGCATCGCGATCGTCGCCGTGCTGATCTCCACCTGGGCCCAGGGCCGGTCGACGGACACGCTCGCCGCGATCGTGAACGCGGGCCTGCTGGCGTCGACGCTCCAGTACGCCACCCCGCTGGGCTGGGCCGCCATCGGCGGCGTCATCTCGGAGCGCTCGGGGGTGGTCAACATCGGCCTCGAGGGGATGATGCTGACCGGGGCGTTCTTCGGCATCTGGGCGGCCGCGTGGAGCGGCACGTGGACCGTCGGACTGCTCGTCGCGGTGATCGCCGGCGGAGCGCTCGCGGCCGTCCACGCCATCTTCACGATCCACCTGCGGGCCGACCAGATCGTGATCGGCACGGCGATCAACTTCCTCGCCCTCGGGATCACGGGCTACATGTTCATCGACATCTACGGCGACCAGGGCACGCCAGCGAACGTGTCCATGGTCCCGGACGTGAGCATCCCCGGCATCCGCAGCCTGCCCGGCGTGCTCGGCGTGTTCGGCAGCCTGAACCTGATGGTCTGGCTGCTGTTCGCGGCCATCATCATCGTCCACGTCGTGCTCTTCCGAACGCCCATCGGCCTGCGGATCCGGTCGGTCGGCGAGCACCCGCGGGCGGCCGACACGGTCGGGATCTCGGTGTACGGCATCCGCTACGCATCCGTGATCGTCTCGGGCATGCTGGCCGCCCTCGGCGGCGCCTACCTCTCGATCGGGTTCGTCGGCTCGTTCGACCAGAACATGACGGCGGGCCGCGGGTTCATCGCGCTCGCGGCGATGATCTTCGGCAAGTGGCGGCCGTACGGCGCGTTCGGCGCGTGCCTCTTGTTCGGCTTCGCGAGCGGGCTCGCCGACCGGCTCCAGCAGAGCGCGAACGTGTCGGTGAACCTGCTCTCGACGCTGCCCTACGTGCTGACGCTGATCGCCCTGGTCGGGCTGATCGGCCGCTCGCGGCCACCGGCCGCCGACGGCCGGCCGTACATCAAGGAGTAGAGACGGTGGGGACTGTCCCCGCCGGTCAGGCGGGGACAGTCCCAGGCGTTGCTCAGCCCGCGGTCGTCTCCGCCGGCTCGCGCGGGACGCGGCCTGCGGCCGACTCCCGTTCGGCGGGCGGCTCGATCGTGATGTTCGGCAGCGCCCGGTCGAGCCAGCGCGGGATCGTCCACGAGTGCTTCCCGAGCACCGTCAGGAGCGCCGGGACGAGCGTCATGCGGACGATCAGGGCGTCCGTCAGGATGGCGACCCCGAGCAGCAGGCCGAACTCCTTCGACACGCGATCCGGTGCCAGCAGGAACGAGAAGAACACCGACGACATGATGAACGCGGCGGCGACGATCACGCGGCCGACGCCGGCCATCCCGTTGCGCACCGACTGGAACGTGTCGTTGCCCGCCACGTGCTCCTCGCGGATCCGGCTCATCAGGAACACCTCGTAGTCCATCGAGAGGCCGAACAGGATCGCGAAGGCGATCGGGGGCACGAAGCTCTCGATCGGCCCGGTGCGGTCGAGCCCGATGACGCCCATGCCGTGACCGAGCTGCACCACCAGCGTGAGCGCGCCGAATCCGACGATTGCCGAGGTCAGGGTCGTCAGGGCGGCCTTGATCGCGATGACGAGCGACCGGAAGGCCATCGCCATCACGAGGAACGTGATCCCGATGATGTAGAGCAGGAACCACGGCGTCCGCGAGAAGATGCGGTTGCCGATGTCGGTGAACGCGGCGTTCGAGCCGGACACGTACGCCACCGCCGTCGATCCCCTGAGCGTGTCGGGGATGATGTGGCCGCGCAGGGCCGACACGATGTCGTCGGTCTGCGAGTCCTGCGGCTTGAACTTCGAGTAGGTGTTGATGATCGCCACCGACGCCTGCTCGGGGGTCTTGGCGTTGTAGATCGGCGGCACGACCTCCGAGATGCCCGGCACCTGCTTGAACGCGTTCTTGAGCTTGATGGCGGCGTTGTGGTCGCCGTTCAGCGCGACCACGACCGGGATCGGCTCGGTGAAGCCCGGGCCGAACCCTTCCGTCAGCAGGTCGTACGCCTTCCGGGTCGTCTGATCCTTCGGCGCGGTGCCGGCGTCCGCCAGGCCCAGCCGGGCCTTCAGCACCGGCGCGGCCGCGGCCAGCAGGATGACCACGGTGATCGGCAGGACGATCTTGGCGTTTCGGGTGACGAACCGGCCCCAGCGGGCGACCGGTGTCTTGGCCTGCCCCTCGCGGGAGTCGTCGGAGAGCTTCATCCCCAGGCGGCCGCGGTCGATCTTGTGGCCGAGCAGTGCGAGCACCGCCGGCAGCAGCGACTGCGCGAGGAGCACGGCCGTGAGCACGCCGAGGGCGCTGCCGATGCCGAGCTTGGTGATGAAGTCGATGCCGATCAGGGCGAGGCCGGTGATCGAGATCGCGACGGTCGTCCCGGCGAAGAGCACCGCACGGCCGGCGGTCGCTCCGGCAGCCGCAGCCGCGTCGCGCGGTTCGAGTCCGTCATGCAGGTACTGGCGGAATCGGGTGACGATGAAGAGGGTGTAGTCGATGCCGACGCCGAGGCCGATCATCGGCACCAGGATCTCGGTGACCGTGTTGAAATGGGTCAGCCGCGCCGCCAGGAACAGGAGCAGGAACGCCCCGGCGACGGCCGTGATCGCGAAGATCAGCGGGATCGCGGTCGGCACCAGCGCCCGGAAGAGGATCATCAGGATGATGAAGGCGGCGACCAGCCCGATGATGTCGGAGAGCCCCTGGGTCGGCGGCGCGTTCTCGGCGTCGCCGGTGAACTCGGCCTGGATGCCGGCCTTCGCTCCGATCGCGCGGACCTTGTCCTCGATGCTGACGATGCCGGATCGGGGCAGCTCGAATCCGGTCTGGTCGTACTGGACGTCGAAGAACGCGATGCGGCCGTCCTTCGAGAGCTGGTGTGAGCCGTGGGCCACCGGGTCGGTGATCGCGCTCACGTCCTTCTGGGTCTCGTCCAGCGACTGCTGGGACCCCTTCCCCGCCGCCAGCATCTGCTGGATGGCGGCCTGTCGCTCGGGCGTGTCGAGCCGCTCCCCCGGCGGGGCGGCGATGACGACGCGGAGCGCTGCGCCCTTCTGGCCGCCGAACTTCGCGTTGATCAGGTCGGTCGCCTTCTGGACGTCCGAGCCGGGGATGTTGAAGTCGTTGATCAGCTTGCCGTGGAACGCGGCGTTCAGCCCGATCAGCACGACGAAGATGCCGATCCAGCTGAAGATCACCCGCCAGGGGTGGTGGGCGAAGTGGCCTGCCATGCGGGCCAGCGCGCCCGTATGGGCCACCCGGCGTTCCTCTTCCAAATTGGGTGCGTGAAGATCAGTCATGAGTGGAGCACTTCCTTGTGCGTCGAATGCGAGCCGTGGTTCGAGACACACGCGTGTAAGGCCGGCCCCCTCCCCGGGCCCGGCCGCTGCGTCCCCCCAGGGTATCGCGGTCCGCGTGTGATCGTGCCGACGATTCGTGAACGGTCATGTCACACAGACCGAACAGCCGCCGGGAACTCATCGCCAACCCGGGGTCAGACCCCGAACGTCGGCCGTTGCACTTTCGTTGCAGTTCCGTTCGGGGTCTGACCCCGGTTATTCGCCGAGCTCGCGGGCGACCGAGTCGCGGACGAGCTCGCGGCACTGGCGGCGGGTGGCCATGCCGGTCAGAAGCCAGGTGCCGAGGCCCTCGACGAGGGCTGTCAGGCGCCAGCCGGACTGGTCGGCGTCGATATCCGGGGCGACGTCGCCGGCCGCCTGGCCGTCGCGGATCACGTCGGCGATCGTCCGCGACCAGAAGGCGTAGACGTCCTCGTGCGAGTCGCGCAGGCCCGGCTCGCGGATCGCCCGCGTCGTCATCTCGCGCGCGAGCATCCAGATCTCGTACACGCGCGGGTCGGCGTCGAAGTACACCAGCAGCAGCCGGTCGAGCCGCTCCCGCGCCGGCCGGTCGCCGGCGACCTCGAGCTCCAGCCGCACCATCGCCTCCTCGGCGTGGACGAACGCCTCGCGCAGGAGCTCGGAACGGGTGTTGAAGTAGTAGTGGGGCAGCGTCGGGGACACGCCCGCGGCGGCGGCGATGTCGCGCATCCGCACCGCCTCGACACCCCGCTCGACGATCGCCCGGCAGGCCGCGTCGAGGATCGCCTCGCGCATGGCGGCGCCCTTTCGGCCCGTCCCCGGTTTCTTGAGCGACGACACAGGAATTCACCATTCAAGCACCACTCTCGGCGTGCGGTCAAGCCATTGACGGAGCCGGACGCCGCGTGGTATAGGTGCGGCTGCGCCCTTGAGTCCCCGCTCAAAAACCCTCCGCGCGACGGTCGCCCTGGCGGCGATGGTGGCGCTTCTTGCGACCGGCTGCGGCGGCGGCGGGTCGGCCGACGGCGGCTCCAGCAACAAGATCCTGCGGATCGGCACCACCTACTACATCGACACCCTCAACCCGTTCGTCGGGATCGAGACCCAGGACTCGACCGCCTACGGGATGGTCTTCCCGCAGCTCGTCCAGTACGGCCCCGGCCTGAAGCTCGTCGGCGACTGGGCGAAGAGTTGGACGCACACGCCCGACGGGCTCACCTGGACGTTCCACCTGCGCAGCGGCGGAAAGTGGTCGGACGGCGTCCCGCTGACGGCGAAGGACGCGGTCTGGACGATCGAGACCTCGCTGCGCTACGGCAAGGGCGCCACCTCCTACCTGGCCGGGATCCTCACGGGCGTGAGGTCGGCGTCGGCGCCGAACGCGAACACGCTCGTGCTCCGCTACTCGCACCCGGTCGCCCCGGCGCTCGCAAACCTCGAGCAGTTCTTCATCCTGCCGGAGCACGTGTGGGACAAGCACACCGACAACAACGGCGGCGCGCTCAAGGCGTTCCGGCCCGAGCAGCACCTGCCCATGGTGTCGGGCGGCCCCTACACGATCAGCCGGTTCCAGGAGAAAGGCACCACCGTCTTCAAGCCGAACCCGTACTTCTACGGGCCGAAGTCGCACGCCGCCGCCGTCGCGCTGACCTACTACACGAACGCCACCTCGATGGTCGCTGACCTGCAGCAGCACAACATCGACTTCGTCGACGCCGTGCCCTACACCGCCGGCAGCGCGCTCAAGGGCCAGAAGGGCATCACGCTGACGGTGCAGCCCGGCAACGAGGTCACGAACCTCGGCTTCAACTCGAACCCGAAGAAGACGAAGAACCGCGAGCTCCTGAACCCGCTCGTGAAGGAGGCGTTCGAGTACGCCACGCCGCGCGAGCAGATCGTGAATGTCGTCTTCCGCGGCTACGCCAAGCCGTGGGCCAACATCATGTCGCCGTGGTCGGCGCCGTCCGGCTGGATCAACCCGGCGGTACAGCCACTGGCGTACGACCCGCAGAAGGCCGACCAGATCCTCGACTCGCTCGGGTACACGCGCGGCCCCGGCGGGATCCGCATGGCGCCGGCGACGACGGGAGCCTACGCGCAGCCCGCCCACCCGATGAGCTACGGGATCATCGTCCCCGACGACCTCGACTACAACGGCGACCGCCAGTTCTCCATCCTGGCCGCGGCCTACGCCAAGGTCGGGATCAAGGTGCACGAGGTCTCGGGGGGCGACGGCACGCAGGCGTACACGATGATCACGGCGCCCGGCGGGAAGTACCTGACCGCCGACATGTACACCTGGTACTGGCACCCCTACATCGACCCGAACTTCAACCTCTCGGTCGTGACGAAGGCGCAGTGGTACGACAACAGCGACTCGGGCTTCGACGACCCCAGGTACGACGGCTGGTACGACGAGCAGGGCAGGCTGGTCGACTTCAAGCAGCGCCAGGCGCTGGTCTGGAAGATGGAGGCCTACCTGGCCCAGCAGCGGCCGTACATCCAGCTCGTCGACACCGACATGCTGACGGCCCACGGGCCGGGCTGGACCGGCTTCGAGCCCAACCTGTGGACGTTCTGCAAGTGCTACTACACGGATCCGCGGCCGGCGTCCTGATCAGTCGGGCAGCAGCGGCACCGACAGGCCCTGGTCGCGGCCGAGCAGCACCGCCCGCATGATCGCGTTCGAGCCGTAGCGCTCTCGCACCGCGTCGACCGCGGCGTCGAGCTCGCCGCCGTTGCGCCGGTCGAACGGCAGCAGCAGCTGGACGCTGCGGTCGTCGGAGAGGTTGGCGACGGCGAGGCCGACGAGCGTCAGCCCGCGCCGCTCGATCATCGGCATCGTCTCGGCGAGCAGGATGCGGGCGGTGACCAGGACGACCTGCGTCTCCGCGGTCGCGTGCGGGAGGGTGTGCGAGCGGGTGATGCGGGTGAAGTCGCCGAAGCGCAGCCGCAGGACGATCGTGCGCCCGACCCGGCCGGCCCGCCGCATGCGCCGGGTGACCCGGTCGACGATCGCGATCAGAATCGCGTCGATCGCCTCGGCCGAGCGCGGCGCGCGCCCGAGGGCGCGCTGCGAGCCGATGGAGCCGCGCCGCCGCCCGGGCTTCACCGCCCGCGGGTCGCGGTTGTGGGCGAGCGCGTGTAGGTGCCGGCCCGACGCCCGCCCGAGCATGTCGACGAGCGTCCCCTCTCCCAGCGCCGCGACCTCGGCGACGATCGTGATGCCCTGGTCGCGCAGCCGTGCCGCCGTCTTCGGGCCGACGCCCCAGAGCGCTTCCACGGGCAGCGGGTGCAGGAAGGCCAGCTCGTGCGACGGCGGCACGACCAGCAGCCCGTCCGGCTTGGCGACGCCGCTCGCCACCTTCGCCAGGAACTTCGTGCGGGCGACGCCGACGGTGATCGGCAGCCCCACCTGCTCGCGCACCGCCCGGCGGAGGCGCACCGCGATGTCGACCGGGCTGCCGGCGATCCGCTCCATCCCGCGCACGTCGAGGAACGCCTCGTCGATCGAGAGCCCCTCGACCTGCGGGCAGTGATCGTCGAACACGCGGTAGACGGCCTTGCTCGCCTCCGAGTACGCCGACATGCGCGGGCGCACGACGATCGCGTGCGGGCACAGCCGTCGCGCCACCTTCCCGCCCATCGCGGTGCGGATGCCGTGCGCCTTGGCCTCGTAGCTCGCCGCCAGGACGACCCCCGCGCCCACGATCACCGGCCGCCCGCGCAGGCGGGGGTCGTCGCGTTGCTCGACCGACGCGTAGAAGGAGTCGAGGTCGGCGTGCAGGATCGTCGCCGCGTCCATCGAACATATGTTCGCACATCCCAAAGGGGATGACACATGCGGCCACGGCCAATTGCCGCGTCGCCGTGCCGCCGCCTCAGCCCGCGGCGAGCGCGGCCCGCTCGGCGAGGCGCTCGTCGCCGATGCTCTCGGCCCAGGCGCCGAACCCGTCACGTGGCCCGCGCCAGCGCAGCTCCTCGGCGCCGGCGAAGAGCTCGGCGTCGCTTCGCAACGTCGCCAGATCCTTGAACAGGAGGGCCAGCTCGCGGCGCTCGCCGAGCACCTCGGCGGGAAAGTCCTCGATCCGGCCGTGCTCGTTCACGAGCCGGGCCGCCGTGACCTTGCCGATGCCGGGGATCCCTGGATAGCCGTCGGCGCTGTCGCCGACGAGCGCGAGCAGGTCGGGGATCCCGTCTGGCCCGACCCCGAACTTCTCGCGGACGCCCTCGACGTTGCGGATCGAGCCGGCCCGGCGGTCGACCTGCACCACGCGGTTGCCGCGCACGGACTGGGCCAGATCCTTGTCGGGCGTCCAGATGCAGACCTGCTCGACGTCGTCGTCGCCGTCGGCGATGCGGGCGGCGGCGGCGAGCGCGTCGTCGGCCTCGAGCTCCACCATCGGCCACACCGCAACGCCCATTGCGGCAAGGCCCTCTTCGAGCGGCCCGAACTGCGCCTTCAGCGCCGCATCGACACCGGCTCCGGTCTTGTAGCCCGGCCACATGTCGTTTCGGAACGACTCGATCACGTGATCGGTGGCGACGCCGACGTGGGTCGTGCCCGTCTCGACCATCTGCAGGATCGAGTGCAGGACGCCCGCGGCGGCGCCGAAGCGCCCGCCTCCGCCGCGCCCGCGGCGGCGCCCGTAGAACTGGCGGAAGAGCTCGTACGTGCCGTCGAGGAGGTGGACGACCACCTAGGACCCGCCCAGCTCGCGGTGGCGCGCGGCGGCCTCGTCGGCCTTCTTCGCGGCAGCGTCGCGGGCGCCCTCTGCCGCCGCGGCCGCCCGCTCGGCGCCCTCCACCCGAGTCTCGGCGGCCTTCAGGACGCGGCGGGCGCGCGCGAGCTCGGCCTTCGCCTCCGACAGCTCGCTTGAAGCACGCTCGAGCCCCTGCTCCGCCAGGTCGAGCTTCTCCGCGGCCGTCGCCGCCGTCGCGGCGGCCCGCTCGAGCCGCTTGGCGGCCACCTCATCGCGCACCGGCTCCGGCTCCGGCGCAGGCTTGGCCGCCTTGCCCTTCGCCGGCGTTGCGGCCGCCCTCGCCGGGCGCTCCGGCAGCGCCGCCCCCAGCGGGAAACCGATCGCCTGCTGCTCGCGGACGACCACACCGCGCCGCACCTCGTCGGCCAGGTCGGGATCGAGCGCGGCGGCATGCAGCGTGTCGCGCGCGCGTGCGAGGGCGGCCTCGCGGCCGGAGCCGGAGCGCTCGGCGATCCGGCCCGCCGGGCGCATCAGCGCGTCGAGCGCCTTCGCCTCGGCCGTGATGGCGGCACGCAGGTCCGCCGCGGCCGCGCCGGCCAGCTGCACTTCGCGCAGCTTCGCCCCCGCCTCCAGCAGCGCCTCGAGCAGATCGGCCTCGTCGCGGGCGAGCCGGTTCACGACCCAGGCGGCGACGCTCGGCTTTCGCAGCTTGGCCACCGCCGCGGCCTCGGCCCGCTTGCCGTCGCCCCGCAGCGCCTTCACGGCCGCGTCGCGGGCCGAGACGAACTCCTCCGGGTCGAGGGCGTAGAGCCGCTCGGCCTCGGCGTCCGGCGCGACGGTGTCGGAGGAGCTCGGCATGCACGCGGACGGTAGATGATCGATTCCACGCCGTGTGTGGTCTGGCCGGCGCGACCGAGGAAGCAGCGATGCCACGGTTCGAGCAGTCCCACCGGGCCCCGAACCCCCGCCACGGCGTGACGTCCAGGCGCGCTGAGGTGCGGGGTCGATCATCTCGCTCGCCCGGTGGGCCATCATGCGGGCATGGCCAAGCTGGACAAGGCACGCTGGTGGACGGTGCGCCCGGCCCAGAGCCGGAAGGCGGCGACGTACCGCTGCCCGCTTTGCGGCTATCAGCTGCACGCCATGGCCGACCACATGCTGATCGCGCCCGAGGGCGACGCCGACCGCCGCCGGCACGCCCATACCGAGTGCGTGCTGGCCGCCCGCGAGCAGGGAAGGTTGCCGCTCCGCGACGAGTGGCTCGCGACGCAGCCGCGGTCGCCGTCCCTGTGGCATCGGCTCCGCGACCGGATGCGATGAAGATTCTCATCCGCCGGGGTCATAGTGTCCATCACGGCGGGCCCCTGCCCGCCCGACTCAGGATGAGAGGAGAGGGATGCCCGGCGAAATCGTGCACATCGAGATCCCCGCGGACGACACCGGCGCGAGCCGCGAGTTCTGGGGGGCGCTGTTCGGATGGCAGTTCGAGTCGTTCCCCGGCCCGTCGGAGTACCACATGACGCGCATCAGCGACCAGACGGGCGGCGCGATCACGAACATGGAGCCCGGCAAGAAGGGGACGCGGCCGTACTTCAGCGTCGACGACATCAACGCGGGCGCCGCCCGCGTGAAGGAGCTCGGCGGCACCGCGAGCGACGCCATGCCCGTGCCGCAGATGGGCTGGTTCGCGACGTGCACCGACCCGCACGGCAACGAGTTCGGCCTCTGGCAGACCGACTCGTCGGCCCCGATGCCGACCGGCTGATCGCCTGACGGCGGGGCCTGGGCCCGGTTGAACGGGGCCAGGCCCCGGCGCCGCCGGCCCTGGAAGATCCTTCCTTTGGGGGATTTAGGCGGCCCCCCGAGGCACGGACTATCGCTCTATAGCCACCCCGCCCACCGCCCTCCCCCCGGGCGCGGGGCGGGGTCAATCCACCCCCGGAGCGAAGGCGAGCAGATGGCCCCCTCTCTACGCAGTTCGGCTGCGCGGCGCAGCCTACCCGTGGTCCCCCGCGCCAGCGGTGCGCGGTCGAGCTCGCAGCTCGGCCAGACGCTCCCTCTCGTCGTGGTCTTCATGTTCACGCTCCTCATCTTCGCGGGCCTCGTGATCGACCTCGGCAACGCGTACCGCGTCCAGCGCGCCCTGCAGGCCTCGGCCGATGCGGCCGCCGCCGGCGGTGCCGGCGAGCTGACGCTGAACTATCCCGCGAACGTCGGCAACGCCACGGCCGCCGCCGTGCGCTACGGCTCCCAGTCCGGAGGCAAGAACCAGATCCCCGGCGTCCCCGGCGGCAACGTCACCGAGAACGTGAACGTCGACTGCGAGGCCCAGGCGGGCTACAACTGCACCCTCGGGCAGCCGAACACCGTGACGGTCGACGAGACCGCCAGGGTGCCGACGTACCTCTTGAAGCTGCTCGGCTTCGACACGATCACGCTCAAGGCCCACGCCCAGGCGTGCTCGCCGTGCGGCGGGCTCCCGCTCGACGTGATGATCGTGCTCGACCGCACCGGGTCGATGAGCGCGAGCTCGAAGATGCCGCAGGCAAAGGCCGGGATCATGGCGTTTCTCTCGACCATGGATCCGACCGTCGACAACGTCGGCCTGGCGGTGCTTCCGCCGGCACCCTCGGCGGGCGCGGCGTGCACGAACGTGTCGTCGTACTTCACCAGCAGCAACAGGGGCGGCACCTACAACCTGGGCGGCGCGGCGTACACGGTCGTCCCGCTGTCGAACGCCTACGCCACCACCACTGGCAACCTCGTCAGCTCGTCACCGCTGATCTCGACGGTGAACTGCGTCCAGCCCGGCGGGAACACCGCCTACGCAGAGGCGATGGATGCGGCCTACCAGGAGCTCCAGGCCGACGGCCGGCCGGACGCACAGAAGGCCATCATCATCCTGTCGGACGGCGCAGCGAACGTCGGGCCGAACTTCCTGCCGGGGTCGTCGAACTACCTGACGCACCCGTGCGGCCAGGGGGCGACCAGCGCCGGCGTCGCAAAGGCGGCGGGGGTGCTCGTTTACTCGATCGCCTACACGGCGAACGGTGACGACTGCTATGCCTCTCCCGGCGCGACGATCGGCGGCAACACGCTGACGTCGGCGGACTTCAGCAAGTACCTTGAGAACCCCGATCCCGGTGCCGAGCAGGCCATCGAGAACATGGCGACCGACCCGTCCTACTTCTACGACGTGCCGAACCCGACCTCGTTGACCGGCATCTTCCAGCGAATCGCGTCGGACCTGGCCGGCGGCTCCTCGCGCATCGTCGAGTAACGCGTCCCACGGGCACGGCCCTCGCCTCCGGGCGGGGGCCGTGCCCGTGTCTCTGGACAATCCCGGGATCGCCGCCTACGGTGAGACGGATGTTTCTTACCCGCACATCGGGCCTGCGCATCGCAGCCGCCATCGCGATCGGGCTCATCGCCGTTCCGGCGGCGGTCGCGGCGTCGACTCGATCGCCCCAGCCGGCGATCCTGCCGCCGCCCTGCGTGCCCGAGATCGTCCCGACCGTCCTCATCATGGCCGGGGGCTTCTCGCCCGCGACGCGGACGACGAGCACCCCGGGCACCACGGTCCACTGGCAGTGGAACGGCGCCAGCGCGTCGGTCACCTCGACCGGCGGGCTGCCGCTGCTGAAGTCGGCGGTCAAGTCGTCCGGCACCTACTCGCACACGTTCTGGTCGGCCGGCTCGTTCCCGTACCACTCGACGGTGAACACGTCCCAGAAGGGCGTCGTCCAGGTGAAGATGTGCAACGTCCCGAAGACGGCCCACGTGAACACCGCGACGTCGTTCCAGGTCGCGAGCGCGCACAAGCGCGGCTGGGTCGCCGACATCGAGGTGCTGCGGCCCGGCACGACCAAGTGGGCCTGGCTCAAGACCGACGTCACGACCACCTTCGTGACGTTCACGCCGGCGCGTACGGGCACCTACCAGCTGCGCGCGCGACTGCGCGACAAGGCGCTCAAGAAGTCGTCCGGCTTCTCGCCCGCCAGTACACTCCGGGTCAGCTAGCGCCGCCCCCGGCGCTCGCGCCGATTCCCGTGAGCAGCACCGTCAACATCACGGTCGCCGACCTCCTCGACCGCAGCGCCGGCGAGGTCGTCACCGTGCGCGGCAAGGAGCTCCCGGCCGACGCGACCGTGGCCGAAGGCCGGGCGATCTTCGAGTCCGGCTCGGTGCGGCTGATCCCGCTGGTGCACGACGGGGCGTACGCCGGAGCGGTCGGGCGCGACGACCTGGAGGGCGCCGACGACGGGGCGGCCATCGCCGCGCATGCGAACGCGCAGCCGCCGACCGCGGCGGTCTCGGACCGCCTCGCAGACGTCGTCGCGGGCCTGGGCGACGACTCCGGGCGGCGGGTGGTCGTGCTCGGCGACGACGGTCGCACCTACGTCGGGCTCATGTGCTTCGACCGCGACCGCACCCGGCTCTGCATCGACGCCGAGTGCCACGCCGCGAGAGCGGCCGGGCCGCCGGCCTCCTAGGTCGCAGGCGCCCGGCCCAGACCGGCCAGCACCTTGCCGAGATCGTCGAGCACCGTGGCGTCCTCGATGGTGGCGGGCATGCGCCACTCCTCTCCGTCGGCCATCTTGCGGATCGTGCCGCGCAGGATCTTGCCGGAGCGCGTCTTCGGGAGGGCATGCACGATGCGCACGAGCTTGAAGGATGCGACGGGGCCGATCTCGTCGCGGACGCGGGCGATGAGCTCCGCCGCGATCTCCTCGTGATCGCGCTCGACACCCGCCTTGAGCACGGCGAGGCCGATCGGCACCTGGCCCTTCAGCTCGTCCGCGATCCCGACGACGGCGCACTCGGCGACGTCAGGGTGCGCGGCCAGCACCTCCTCGATCGCGCCCGTGGAGAGGCGGTGGCCGGCCGTGTTGATGACGTCGTCGGTGCGGCTCATGACGAAGACGTAGCCGTCGTCGTCGATGTAGCCCGCGTCGGCCGTCAGGTAGTAGCCGTCGTAGTGCGACAGGTACGCGTCGATCCAACGCTGGTCGCTGCCCCAGAGCGTGGGGCTGCAGCCGGGCGGCAGCGGCAGCTTCACGCACAGCGATCCGATGTCGCCCGCGGCCGCCTCGTCGCCCTGCTCGTCCAGCACCCGCAGGTCGTAGCCGGGAACCGCCTTCGCCGAGGAGCCCGGACGCACCGGCAGGTGCTCGAGCCCGATGCAGTTGGCCGCGATCGCCCAGCCGGTCTCGGTCTGCCACCAGTGGTCGATCACCGGCCGGCCCAGGCTCTGCTCGGCCCACGCGAGCGTGTCGGGGTCGCAGCGCTCGCCGGCCAGGAACAGGGTGCGCAGCCGCGCGAGGTCGTGGTCGCGCACGTGCTCGCCGCGCGGGTCGTCGCGCTTGATCGCCCTGATCGCCGTCGGGGCGGTGAACAGCACGTCCACGCCGTACTCCGCGCACACGCGCCAGAACGCGCCGGCGTCGGGCGTGCCGACGGGCTTGCCTTCGTAGAGGACGGTGGTGCAGCCATGCAGGAGCGGGCCGTAGACGATGTAGGAGTGCCCGACGACCCAGCCGATGTCCGACCCCGCCCAGTAGACGTCGCCGGGCGCGGCGCCGTAGACCGCCGACATCGACCAGTCGAGCGCCACGGCGTAGCCGCCCGTGTCGCGGACGATCCCCTTCGGGATGCCGGTCGTGCCAGACGTGTAGAGGATGTACAGCGGATCGGTCGCGGCCACCGGGACAGGCTCGGCCGGCTCCGCCCCGGCGAGCGCCTGCTCCCAGGAGATGTCGCGGCCCTCGACCAGCTCGGCCTCGTGCTGCGGGCGTTGGAGGATGACGCAGCGGGGCGCCTCGCCGCCGGCGATCTCGAGCGCGCGGTCGAGCAGCGGCCCGTACTCGACGATCCGGGCGGGCTCGATCCCGCACGATGCCGCCACGATCAGGCTGGGCCGGCAGTCCTCGATGCGCGAGGCGAGCTCGTTGGCGGCGAACCCGCCGAACACCACCGAGTGGACGGCGCCGAGCCGCGCGCAGGCCAGCATCGCCATGACCGCCTCGGGCACCATCGGCATGTAGATCACGACCCGGTCGCCGCGACCGACGCCGAGGCGCGCGAACGCGCCCGCCACCCGCGCGGTCTCGTCGGTCAGCTCCCGGTAGGTGTAGGTGCGCCGCTGCCCGGTGACCGGGCTGTCGTAGATCAGCGCGGCCTGCTCGCCGCGCCCGTCGCGGACGTGGCGGTCGAGCATGTTGAAGCACACGTTGAGGCGGCCGTCCGGGAACCACCGGTAGAGCGGCGCGCCGCTCGCGTCCAGCCCGATGCCCGGCTCGCGCTCCCATTCGACGGCCGTCGCGAGGCCGAGCCAGAACGCCTCGGGATCGCGCTGCCACCGCCGGTACGTCTCGGCGTACCCACCCATGTGGTCACCCTACCTGAGTCAGGGCCGCTCGGGGCGGGCCTCGCGGCCGCTCTTGCGAAGCGCGATGCCCGAAAGCGTCTCGAGCACGACGCGGTGGCCGGCCATGGCGGTGATCCCCGTGGGGTCGTAGGGCGGCGACACCTCGACCATGTCCATCGCGCACAGGTCGATCTGTGAGGACACCGTCCGCACCGCCCAGAGCAGCTCGCGGGTCATGAGGCCGCCCGGCTCGGCCGTGCCGGTGCCCGGCGCGAAGGCCGGGTCGAGCACGTCGATGTCGACCGTGAGGTAGGTGCGCGGCGCCCGCGACTGGGCGTGGGCGATCGCATCCTTCGTGACGGCGGCGATGCCGCGCTCGACGACCTCGCCCATCGTGTGCCAGCGGAAGCCGACGCTTCGCATCCACTCGAAGTCCTCGGGGAACGGCCACGCGCCGCGCAGCCCGACCTGGACGATGTTTCGGCCGTCCAGGTGGCCGTCGCGGACGGCGTGGTGGAACGGCGTGCCGTGCGGCGCCTCGCCCTCGTAGTCGCCCGTGTCGGCGTGCGTGTCGAAGTGGATGACCGAGAAGCCCTCCGGCCCGAAGCGCCCGGCCAGGGCGGCGAGGACCGGCATCGACAGCGAGTGGTCGCCGCCGAGCACCACCGGGATCGCATCGGCGGCCAGGATCTCGGAGACACCCTTCTGCAGGAGCGTGTGCGACCACTCGAGGTTCGACGAGCGCACCTCGACGTCGCCGTAGTCGACGACGTCGAGCTCGGCGTACGGGTCGACCCCCAGCTCCATGTGCGGGCGGTCGATCGGGAACGCGACGTCCTCGGCCATCCTGATCGCCCGCGGGCCGAACCGCGTCCCCGGCCGGTACGACACGCCCTCGTCGAACGGCGCGCCCAGGATCGCGACGTCCGCCCCGGCCAGACCGGCCGGGTCGAGCGCGAGCGGGACGCGGCCGAAGGTGACGCCGACGCCGGCGTAGCTGGTCTCGTCGGGGCGGTTGGGCTGGAAGCGGTGCGAGTCGGTCATGGCGCCAACCCTACCGGCCGTCCGCCGTCGCGGAGATGGGATCGAGCCACTCGCAGACGAGCGCCGCCCACTCCTGCGCCCGGTCGCGGTGGGGATGGTGGCCGGCCCCGGCCAGCTCGCGGTAGGTCCAGGCCGGATGGCGGGCGCAGGCCGCCCGCGCGAACGCCGCCGGAACGAGGTGGTCGGCGTCGCCGTGGACGGCGAGCACCGGGCAGGCAACGGCGCCGGCCAGGGCGTGATACCGGTCGGCCCGGAGGGCGAGCGGCAGCATCGTGCGCAGCTGCGCGGCGCCCCGGCGGGTGGGGCTCGGCGGCCGCCGCCGGGCGACGACCGCGCGAGCGTAGAGCGCCCGGTGGCGGGCGAAGTCGAGCGTCGCCACCGCGAGCGGGCGTCCCGCCCGCGCCGGCGGGAAGAAGCTGCTCGTGAGCACGAGCGCGTCGACCCGGGCCGGCTCGCGGGCGGCGATCCGAAGCGCGCGGATGCCCCCTTGCGAGTGGCCGATGAGCACCATCCGCCCCGCCGCCGGCGGCGTCATCGCCACCGGGCCGAGCCGGGCGAGCAGCGGCGCGGCCGCGTCCCACTCGGACGCGGAGCCGCCGACGCCGGCCAGGCACACGATCGTCCGGTCAGGGCGCACGGACGGAATTCTCGCCGCCGTTAGAAACCGGACGCCGGTGGGAATCCGGCCTTCGTCGAGGGAGCCGCGGTTGCCCGCCGGAGGGGGCTCGCTCGATGTGCGCAGCCGGGCACAGGATTGCCACGCAAGCGACTCGGCGCGACTGGGCTCCGGGCGGCGCGTGGGTCGCTCGGAGCCACCAGCTCAGTCGTGGCTTCTGTGAGTGACCGCCCGCAGGCGCTCGCGCAGGCCGACGACCATCGTGTCCTCGTCGGGATCGGTCCCTGAAGCAGGCTCCGGCTCGGGCTCGGCGACCGGCTCGAGGTCCGCCTCGGGGACGGCCACATCGACCGGCCGCCGCTCGAGCTCGGCCCGCAACGAGTCGATCCGCTCGAGCAGCATCAGGATGGCCTTGCCTGTCGCCCGGCGATCGGCCTCCCGGGCGCCCGCGAGCCCGACGGCCCAGCGCCGCAGCTCGCGCTCCTGCTCCCGCTCGTGCTCCACGGCGGCATCATCGCAGAAACCGTCAATCTTCACCGCTCCGGATGCGATTCAGGCGGCCGGCGCGCGGATGGTGACGCGCGTTCCGGGCTCCGTCTGGGCGAGCGTGAACCCGGGGAACATGCGGCGGATCGCACCAGCGGCGCACGCGCAGGCGCGTCCGGGACGCTTTCGGGGACGGCCGCCAGCCGTATGTGCAGGTCGCTCCCCGCGAGCTGTGCCCCACCCCTCACCAGGCCCCCGGCGCTCCCGGGAAGGCGCTCCGCGAAACCGCGGCGGGGATCAGCCGGCGGCCGGGTCCTGCAGGTAGGGCGGACGCTGGTCGCGCGGGCGCGGGTCGAGCGCGCCCCACAGCCGGCGGAACTCCTCGGGATCGTCGAGGAGCAGCTCGCGATGTTCCGGGCAGAGGGCGAGCCCCTCCTCGCCGGTCGGCAGCACCGGCACCACGGCCTCCCGCTCGCAGCCGGGGAACCTGCAGGCGATCGCGGCGTCGCTCATGTGCGCCCAGCGTACCCCTTTCCCAGGGGCGATGTGAACGGGCTCACGCTGCTAGGCTGCCCCGGTCGCCGGCCCGCCCAGGTCCTCGTCACCAACCTGGTTCCTTGGCCGGCGCAGCACGCGCAGTTCGCGATGGGGACGGAACAAGGATGGTCCCCATGAGCGAACCGGGCGTGCCGGATCTCCCGGACAGCCGTATCGACGTCGAGAGCCGCGCCGGGGTGTGGCTGCTCTCGCTCCATGGCGAGCACGACATCGCCACCCAGCCGAGCCTGCGCGAGCAGCTCGGGCACGTCCGCGCCGCGGGTGGGCCGATCGTGGTCGACCTGTCCGGGGCCGGGTTCGTGGACAGCACGATCATCGGGGCGCTGCTCGAGGGCGCCGACGACGGGTCGGCGGTGTCCGTGGTCGCGCCGCCGGGGTCGGCCGCCCGGCGCCTGGCCGACCTGGTGCGCCTGGCCGACGCCCTCGCGGTGCACGACGACCTCACCGCGGGCATCGACGCCGCCCGGATGAGCGGCGGCCTGGAGCAGGTCTAGACGGCGAGGCTCAGATCGAGCCGAGCGCGTCGAGCTCGGCCTGCTCGAGCTCGATCTCGAGCGTCGCCAGGTTGTCGCGCAGGTGGTCGAGCGAGAGCGTGCCGGGGATCGGCAGCACCGCCGGAGAGCGATGCAGCAGCCAGGCGAGGGCGATCTGGCTCGCGGTCTTGCCGCGGCGCCGGGCGATCTCGGCGACCGCCGGCGCATCCTTGCCGCGGAGCGGGAAGTACGGGACGAAGACGATGCCCTGCTCGGCGCAGTGGTCGATGACGTCGTCGTGGTCGCGCTCGGCCAGGTTGTAGAGGTTCTGGACGGCGGCGATCGGGACGACCGCCCGGGCGCGCTCGATCTGGCTGACGTCGACCTCGGAGATGCCCACGTGGCGGATCTTCCCTGCGTCACGGGCCTCGGCGATCACGGCCATCGAATCTTCGAGCGGCGTGTCCGGATGGACGCGGTGCAGGTAGTAGAGGTCGATGACCTCCGTCTGCAGGCGGCGCAGGCTCTCGTCGATCTGTGCGCGCAGGACGTCGGGCTTGCCCTCGCCCTCGCGGTAGCCGCCCTTCGTGGCGACCACGAGCCCGTCGCGGGGCAGGTCGAGCGCCGAACCGACGGTCTGCTCGCTCTCGCCCGATGTGTACAGGTAGGCGGTGTCGATGTGGGTCATGCCGGCCCCCACCGCGGCGCGCACGAACTCGATGTTCTGCGGCGTGTGCTCGAGGCGGTTCGAGCCCATCCCGAGGCGCTTGACCTCGGTGTCGCCGAGGGTGATCGTCGTCTGCGGCATCGCGGGCGGACACTAGCCCGGCCGGCGACCGCCGGCCGCCACCCGGGCGGCGGCCTGGCCGAGCCGCACGTCGACGTGCGGGAGGTCCTCGGAGAAGTCCGGATGCGCGTCGATCACGCCGTCGACGTCCGCGATGGCACGCGTGATCTGATCGGCGTTCGCCCGCAACCCCCAAGGTCGGGCCGAAGATGCGCACCACGATGCGGGCGCCCCGGTCGCGACCGGCTGTTCTTGACACCGGGTCGCGGGCGCGGCCATGCTGCTCGCGTGGACGCGACGTGCACGAGGTGCGGCGAGCCACTGCCCGCGCGCGCCCGGTTCTGCCCCGCCTGCGCGGCGCCGGTGCAGCGCGGGGACGAGCCGGCCGCCTCCCGGCGGGTGGTGACCGTGTTCTTCGCGGACGTGGCCGGGTCGACGCAGCTCGGCGAGCAGCTCGACGCGGAGGCCGTGCGGGAGGTGATGAACCGCTACTTCGGCGCAGTGTCCGCCGCCCTCGAGCGCCACGGCGGCCACGTCGAGAAGTTCATCGGCGACGCGGTCGTCGCGCTCTTCGGGGTGCCGGCGGCGCACGAGGACGACGCCCTGCGCGGCGTCCGCGCCGCGGTCGAGGCCCGCGAGGCCGTGCGCGTGCTCGGCGAGGATCTGCACGCACGGCTCGGCGTGCGGCTCGGGGTCCGCATCGGCGTCGCCACGGGCGAGGTGGTCGTCGGCGCGTCCCCGGCGGCCCGCACCATCGCCACCGGCGACACGATGAACACGGCCGCGCGGCTCCAGCAGGCAGCGCCGGTGGGCGAGATCCTGATCGGCGCGCGCACGCACCGGCTGGTCCACGAATCCGTCATCGCCGAGGAGGTCGAGCCGCTCGACCTGCGCGGGAAGGCCGATCCCGTCGCCGCGTTCCGGCTGGTCGCGGTCGACGACGACCCGGCCCGCCGGCTGCGGCCGGCGGCGACCGCCCTGGTCGGCCGCGTACGCGAGCTGGGGACGCTCCAGGACGCGTTCGACCGGGCGACCGAGGCGCGGTCGTGCCAGGTCGTGACCGTGCTCGGCGCCGCGGGGGTCGGCAAATCGCGCCTCGTTGCGGAGTTCCTCGGTGGGGTCGACCCGGGCGCCGCCGCCCTTTGCGCCGGCCGGTGTCTCTCCTACGGGGAGGGTGTGACGTACTGGGCGCTCGCGGAAGCGGTGAAGTCGCTCGCCCAGGTCGACGAGCGCGACTCGCCCGACGACGTGCGCGCGAAGCTCGGCGCACTGGTCGACGCGGACATCGCCGGCGAGGTGGCCGACGGCGTCGGATCGCTGCTCGGCCTCGCGGGCGCGAACGCCCGGATCGAAGACGCGCGGATCGCTCTCCGAAACCTGTTCGGGGCGGTGGCCGCACGGCGACCCCTGGTCGTCACGTTCGACGACATCCACTGGGCCGAGCCGCCGCTGCTCGACCTGATCGACGACCTCGCCCAGTGGCTGCCGGACGCGCCCGTGCTGGTCCTCTGCATCGCCCGGCCCGAGCTCCTCGATGCGCGCCCGGACTGGTCGGGAGGGAAACTGAACGCGACCACGCTGCTGCTGGAGCCGCTCTCCGAAACCGATGGCGATGCCCTGGTGCGCGCACTCCTGGGCAGCGATGTCCCGGAGGACGTCGCCGACCGGATCGTCCGGGCGGCCGAGGGCAACCCGCTGTTCGTCGAGGAGCTCGTCGGCGTGCTGCTCGACGACGGCCATCTCCAGCGCGTCGACGGCGGCGTCGAGGTCGCCGGCGCGATCGACCGGGTCGAGCTCCCGCCGACCATCCAGGCGCTGCTCACGGCGCGGCTCGACCGGCTCTCGAGCGCCGAACGCGGCGTCGTCGAGCGGGCGTCGATCGAGGGGCAGGTGTTCCACGTGGGGGCGCTGACGGCGCTCGGCGCGTCCCGGGACGAGCTCCTGCCGACCGTCCGGACGCTGGCGCGCAAACAGCTCTTCCGCGCCGATCAGGCGGCCCTGCCCGGCCAGGACGCCTATCGCTTCCGTCACATCCTGATCCGCGAGGCCGCCTACGAGCGAGTGGCGAAGGAAGTCCGGGCGCGCTGGCACGAGGCGTTCGCCGGGTGGCTGGAGGCGCTCGCGGGCGAACGCGTGAGCGAGTACGAGGAGCTGCTCGGGCACCATCTCTCCGAGGCTGCCCGCTATCGGGTCGAGATCGGCGACGTCGGCGCGGAGACGCGCGCCCTGGCACGGCGCTCGGCGACCCTCTACCGGCGCGTCGCCGACCGCACCGCCGCGCAGGGAGACTTCGCTCAGGCCGCGGGCCTGCTGCGCCGGGTCGCCGGGCTCCTCCCCGCCGATGATCCCGGCCGTTCGATCGCCATCGCGGACTGTGCGGGGTGGATGCTCAACGCCGGCTACATCGACGCAGCCGTCGCGATGTCGGCCGCCTCCCGCGCCGCCGCAGGCGGCAGCGGTGACCGGCCGGCGCAGCTTGTCTGCGAGTCGCTCGGGCGGATGATCGAGCTCTCGACCGGCACGGAGATCGGCGTCGGAGAGGAACAGGCGGCGCTCGACGACGCACGCGCCGGCGCGGAGGAGAGCGAGCGGGCCGGCCGCCTCGGCGAGGCCGCCCGGCTCTGGTACATCACGTCGATCTGGGAGGGGAACACGCTCCTTCGCTGCGCCACGGCGCGAGCCGCCGCCGGACGGACGCTCGACCTGGGACGGCGGGCGGCCTCGCCCTGGCTGGAGGCGTTCGGTGCGGTGGCCGGCGTCATGTTCCTGCTTCGGGGACGCGGCCGGATCCCTGACCTCCTGCGAGAGGGCGAGGGTACCGCGTCGGGGTTCGGGCGGACGATCCGCGCCGACTACCTGGCGGACGCGGCGGTCCTGCTCGCCCAGCGTGGTGAGACGGACGCCGCTGTCGCGACCGTCGCGGATCTGGTCGCGATCGCGCAGGAGCTCGGGTTCAAGGCATACATCTCCGAATGGATCAAGGGCGCAGCGCTCCTCGACGCGGGACGCCCGGATGCTGCCATCGAGCCGCTGGCCGGCGCGGCCACCAGTGCGGGCGAGATCGGCGACGTCGGCTCGGCCTCGTCCGTCATCGGGCAGCTGGCCCGCGCGCTCGCGCTGGCAGGACATGTCGACGAGGCGGCACGCCGGAGTGCCGAGGCGCGGGCGCTGACATCGCCCTCGGACCGTTGGTCGGCGCTCCTCTGGCGCGGCGCCGCCGCCCGCGTCTACGCCGCGCAGGGCCGGCCCGCCGAGGCGCGGACGCTCGCCGACGAGATCGTCGCGATCCTGGCCGACATCGACTACCCGGGCATCGAGTTCCACGCCCGCCTCGACGCCGCCGCCGGGTACGAGGCGGCCGGGGAGCGCCATGCCGCGAAGGCGCTCCTGCGGCGGGCGCTCGCCGACAGCAAGGAGCGGGAGGCGGCCGGGTTCGCCCGCCAGGCCGAGGCGGCGCTCGAGCGGGTCGAGGCCGAGGCCTCGGCCTGACGCGGCGGGCGAGGTCGCCCGCCCACCGCGTCCGGCCGGCTGGCCGGGATCAGCTCAGACCGGGCCGCCGTACGTTCCGCCACCCGAGCAGGCCGGGAAGGTGAACGTCACGGGCTGGGAGTAGTCGACCGTCTGGAACGACTGGTCCCGCGCATTCGTGAACTGGGTGACGACCTCGGTGCGGATCTCCGCGTTGCTGGGCCACCACTGAAACGCGGTGGAGCACGCAGGCACGAAGTCGCGTGCGCCGGCGCCGTGGACGCCGGCGCCGTCAGGTGCGACGGTGCACTGGAGCGGGCGCCACGACGACCCGTCGACGAGGCCGCTGACCGACCACACGTCGTTGGGGGCGTAGATGTCGGTGCAGGTGAGCACGCTCACGCTCTGCGCGCGGCGGAAGCACCAGACGCCGCCCGAGGCGACCGTGCCCCGGATCGGCGCGAACGAGCGATGCGGCCGCCCGCGAACGTGAACTGCTGGGTCGCCGACGGGTCGGGACCGGCCTGGTCCCGGTCCGGCGGGACGGTGGTGGCAGCCGAGGCGGCCGGCGCGAACGTCGCGACGGCGACCGTGGCCAGCACGAGCATGGTGGTAAGACGCATCCGATCCTCAGCGCCGGGCCGCGCTGTCGGCGGGACATCGCCCCGCCCGAGCCCACCACATGGTCACCGGGCCGCCACCAGGCGTTCACCACTGCGCAGCGTGTTGATCTCGGCGCGGGGACGTGGACACTCGAAGCATGCGTCCGCTTTCGTTTCTGGTCGTGCTCGTCGCCGTCCTGATTGCGAGCGGCTGGCAGTACCGCGCCGACCTCGGGCTCTTCGGCGAGGGCCAGCATCCGGTCGGCGCGGGCGGCGTCATGGGCGCCGGGCAGCAACCGGTCGGCTCGGCCGGTGCGGCCGAGGACTGGCTGCGGACGTCGGTCACGGGGGTCGACGACGCCCGCTGCGTCGCGTCATCGGCGCGGTTCCGGCGGCCGCCGGGCGTGCCGACGCTGCTCACGGGCAGCGGGATCGGCTTCAGCCCCTACGACTGCCGCGTCGCCTTCCTCGGCCAGCCGGGCCTCAGGTGGTGTGTGATCGGGCTCGAGATGCCGGATCCCGGGTACGCCCACCAGATCCTCTGGCGGGCCGGGCCCGCGACATGCCGCACGATGGCCGCCGCCGACGCGCAGCGGTTCGCCGAGATGACGCCGGCTACGACCGGGGCAGGCACCGCGCCTGGGCTGCCCGGCCCCTGAGCTTGCGGGCTCGCGACATGCACAGCTTGCAGGGACGCAGGTTCCGCATCGCCTCTGCTTCGCGGCGATCGAGCTCGACCAGCGCCCGTCCGTCGATGCATTCGGCCGTCCAGTGGTACGGGCCGCGGTCGCCCCAGCGGATGCAGTCGCGTCGCACCCACACGATGCCGGGGTCGAGTACGGGATGCAGGGGCATCGGGCGAGATGATCTCACCCTGCGCTTGGGCGCGAGCCGGGAACCGTCGCGGCGCCGGTCGAAGGGCGCGCGCCGTACTGCTCCTCCCGCGACGTGAGCACGCCGCAGGCGCGTGCCGGCACGCCGCCAAGAGGTAATTCTTGCGCCGACCTGGATTCGATCTTCCGGATCGTCTGCGTGCACTGGCGCTTCCCCAGCTCGTAGCAGGGGTTCCGCGTCGCTGCCGTCACCGGTGGCGGCGTCTGCGGCCATGAGCCAGCCGAACAGCTCGTAGACGGTGGCGTCACCAGAGGGTCGGCCGAGTCTCACCGCCCGCGCATACGAGGGATAATCTGTCTTGTGATCGCTGAGGCACACCACGGCGCGTGCGTGTGACGTCGCC
>DASUHM010000039.1 GCA_036273515.1 Gaiellales bacterium | reverse complement strand
GATCGTTCCAGGAGCCATCAGCCGGATCGGCAGTTCAGGGCGAGCCCCATCGCCCACACGCACTCTACCCAGAGGATCGGCCAGGCGAGCGCTCGGCTCAACCCCTTCTCCGGGGGCCTCCGGTCGCCCACTCCCAGACTGCCGTCGCGATGAATCCAGGAACGACCGCGAGCCACGGGCTCGAGAACCCGGCGAGGCCGACAAGCCAGGTCTTCGTGTCGATGATGCTCATCCGGGACGCTCGGCTGAAGCGTCCTCTGGCGAGGCACGTCGCTTACATGGCGCCCGTCCGTAACCGGCGGCCGTTAGGTCCGCCTTAGGCTATGCTCGCCGCGTGCGTTTGGGACGGGTGTTGGAGAGCCGCAACCGGTGGCTCGTCATCGGAGTGCTGGCGGGGTTCCTCGTCGCCGTGTTCGCGGCCCAGGCGGCCGCGGGCGGGGTCAACGATCCGACCGACCCGACCACCCGGATGAGCCACTCCGCGGTCGTCTTCGACAGCGCGCTGCTCGTCTTCCGCGAGGGGCTCGAGTCGATCCTCGTGCTGGCGGCGTTCACCGCGAGCTTCATGGGGTCGAACCAGTCGCTGCGGCGGCCGGTCGGGGCCGGCGCCGCGGTCGGGATCGCCGCGACCGTCGCGACCTGGTTCGTCGTCGTCGCCGTCATCGGCCGGCTCGGCCTCGGCGCCCTGGAGCTGCAGGCCGCGACCGGCCTGGCCGCGCTGGTCGTGCTGATGATCGTCCTCAACTGGTTCTTCCACCGCGTCTACTGGACGGGCTGGATCTCGAGCCACAACCGCACTCGCAGGCGCCTGATGAGCGGCACCGGCCCGAACGCCCGCCGGAACCTCATGCTCGGCCTCGCCGGGCTCGGCTTCGCGAGCGTCTACCGCGAGGGCTTCGAGGTCGTGCTCTTCCTGCAGTCGCTGCGGCTGCGCTACGGCACCGGGACCGTGCTCGAGGGCGTCGCGATCGCCGCGGTGCTGATCGCCGCCGTCGGCGCGCTCACCTTCATCGCCCACCACCGTATCCCATATAAGCGCATGCTGGTCTCGACGGGCGTCCTGATCGGGATCGTGTTCGTCGGTATGGTGGGGGAGACCGTGCAGGAGTGGCAGCAGGCCGGCTGGCTGCCGACGACGCCTGTCGGCGTTCACATCCCCGGCTGGGTCGGGACGTGGATGGCGACGTTCCCGACCGCCGAGGGGCTGATCCTGCAGGGGCTCGCGCTGGCGTTCGTCGTCGGCTCGTACCTGATCGCCGAAGAGCTGCGCTACCGGCGGCCGGTGCGCAAGGGCGCCCGGGCCGCGGCGCGGCTCGACTCGCCGCCCGACGCCGCGGCCATCTAGTCCGGCGGCACGGCCCCGGCGACGATGTAGCTCAGGCCTTCGCCGCCGGCGACGACCTGGCGCGTCTCGTCGGCCGACACGAGCACGAACCGGCCGGGAACGAGCGGCACCTCCTCGTCGCCGATCCGCAGGCTGCCCGCCCCGGAGAGGGGGATGTAGAGCTCCTCCTGGCCGGACTCGCGCTCGTCGTGGGCGAAGCCCTCCTGGCCGGGCTGCGAGTCGAAGCGGTTCAGCTTCACCGCCCGGGCGCCGATGGCCCGCGCGATTGGCTTGCGCCGCCCCTCGAGCGACACCACGTCAAGCACCGTGAACATCACGCCTCCTGCTCGATGGGGGCCGATGCTACGGGAATGGTGCCGCGGACGCCGTTCGCGCCCACTCGGCACCCCCCGAGGGGTCACGCCCGAAGGACACCGGCGGAACGACGCCCGCGACGGTCCCAGTCTCCCCCCTCGGTGGCCAAATGGCAATATTTGGCAGGGAATTTTTCGTCGACAACCGGCCGGTGCCGCGGCCTCCACGCGGCACCGACCGGCCCGGCTGAGAGGCCCGGGGAGCGGACCGGGCCCACACCGGCGACGGCCTCCGCTGATCCGGTCAGGCCTCGGCCCGACCCAGTAGGCCGCACCCTCCCTGGCCGGCCGGATCACGAGAGCGTCCTCGTCGGATGCCCGTTCCACCTCCCGTCTCTCTGCCTCGAAATTGACCGTACATGTTCCGCACAGGCCCACCGGGCATGGTATGAAGTGTCTTTACACAATACTTGCGAACGGTCGAGCGGCCCGTTGGGCCTCGGAGCGTCGGGCTCCCACGATCATGAGCCCCTCTGGCATCCGGCCCGGGGGCTACGATCAGGGAGCAGCATCCGGAGGGTGGCGTCAAGACTGGATGGGAGGCTCGAGGATGCGACGCTTCGGACTGATCGCCGTCACCGTGATGGTGGCGGCGCTGACTCAGGCCACGACCAGCTCTGCCGCACCCGTTCGGGTGCACGCGGGATCGCAGTTCTTCTCGCGGACAATTCCCAGCCCGTGCTTCGCGCGCGTCCCCAAGGGCTTCCCGCGCCGGCTCGCGATGGGGTGCAACTGCCCGCGCGGCCAGTTCACGCCCAAGGCTCCGACCGCGACGTACCGGTTCGCGATCCCTGCAGGCACGCGGTTCACCTTCGCGGTGAAGTGGGCCGGGACGCACAGGCCGCGGGTGAGCACGAGCCAGGCGGGCCCGTGGTCGTACGTGCGGGTGCGCGGTCCGCGCCGCTGCGCCGTCCTGAGCGTGGTGGTATCGGTCAGCGTGAGCCCTCGCTGAGCTCCGGGGCGCCCGGGTCCCGCCCAGGCGCCCCCGGTAGACTTTGCCTCGAGTGTTGAGGCCGATCGCCAACGTCCTGACCGCGGTCCGGCTCGCCGCCGTGATCCCGTTCGCCGTGCTGCTCGCGTCCGCCGGGCACGAGACCAGCTGGCCTGCGGCGATCGTCTTCGCGGCCGCCTGCCTGACGGATTTCCTGGACGGCTTCCTGGCGCGGCACACCGACCGGCCCTCCCGCTTCGGGCGGATCGCCGACCCGCTCGCCGACCGGCTCCTGATCAACATGGCGCTCGTGCTGCTCTGGTACGGGGGCCGGTTGCCGTGGTGGCTGGCGCTGCCGGTGCTCTTGCGCGATCTCTGGCTCATGCTCCTCTTCCGCGCCCGCCACATGGGCTCGCAGGTGGCCGTGAACATGACCGGCAAGACGGCCACGGCGGTGATCATGGTGTCGCTCGCGCTGCTCATGGTGACGACGGCGCCGTGGCCGCAGGTGCTCTTCGGCTTCGGAATCGTGCTCTCGCTGGCGGCGGCCGCGCGCTACACGCGGCCGCCGAGGGAGGCCTGACGTGAAGGCGGTCGTGATGGCCGGCGGGGAGGGCACCCGCCTGCGGCCGCTGACGTCGAACCAGCCCAAGCCGATGGTGCCGGTGGCCGGCAAGCCATGCATGCAGCACATCATCGAGCTCCTGCGCCGCCACGGGATGACCGACATCGTCGTCACCGTCGCCTACCTGCCGCAGGTGATCCGGGGCTACTTCGACGACGGCGAGGCCCTGGGCGTCGAGCTGCACTACTCGGTCGAGGAGCGGCCGCTCGGCACCGCCGGGAGCGTCAAGAACGCCGAGGAGCTGCTCGACGAGACGTTCCTCGTCATCTCCGGCGACGCCCTCTGCGACTTCGACCTCGACGAGCTGATCTCCGCCCACCGGTCGAGCGGCGCGGCCGCGACGCTCGCGCTGAAGTCGGTCGACAACCCGCTCGAGTTCGGCGTCGTCATCGTCGACTCGGACGGGCGCGTCGAGCGGTTCCTGGAGAAGCCGTCGTGGGGCCAGGTCTTCTCGGACACGATCAACACCGGTGTCTACGTCGTCGAGCCGGAGGTCTTGCGGGCGGTGCCGCCGGGCCTGCCGTACGACTTCTCCAAGCAGCTCTTCCCCGACCTGCTGGAGCGGGGCAAGCCGATCCTCGGCCATGTCGCAACCGGCTACTGGCAGGACATCGGCAACCTCGACCAGTACCGGCAGGCGAACTTCGACGCGCTCGACGGCAGCGTCGAGCTCGAGCTGTCCGGAATCCGCCTGCGCGACAACGTGCTCCTCGGCGAGGGGGTCCAGCTCCCCGACCTCGAGCAGATCGAGGGCCCGGCGTTCATCGGCAACTTCTGCCAGGTCGACGCCGGCGCGCGCATCGGGCCGTACACCGTGCTCGGCCCGAACGTCGTCGTCAAGGAGGGCGCGACCGTCGTGCGCAGCACAGTCGACTCCGGCAGCTACGTCGGCCGCAGCGCGCGGGTCGAGGGGACGATCCTCGGCAAGGGCGTCGACGTGCGCCCCCACGCCGTGCTGAACGACGGCGTCGCCGTGGGGGACGAGTGCTCCATCGGGGCCGAGGCGGTGCTGGCGCCGGGCGTCAAGGTGTACCCGTTCAAGACGATCGAGGCGGGCGCGGCCATCAACGCCAACCTGATCTGGGAGTCGCGCGGCATCACGACCCTCTTCGGCCGCGACGGCGTGACCGGCCTCGTGAACGTCGACGTCACCTCCGAGGCGGCCGCCCGGCTCGGCGTCGCCTACGGGACGACGCTCCCGCGCGGCGACCGTGTCGTCTGCAGCCGCGACGCGCACCCCTCGTCGCGAATGGTGAAGCGGGCGATCATCGCCGGGCTCGTGTCGACGGGCGTGAACGTGGCCGACCTGCGGGTGGCGCCGCCGACCGTGAACCGGCACGAGCTGAAGGTGGGGGAGCGGGCCGGCGGCCTGCACGTGCGCGTCTCGGCGGACGACCCCGACGTGATCCAGGTGAGCTTCTTCGCGCCGCCCGGCATCCTGGTGGCCGGGCCGGCGCTGAAGGCGATCGAGCAGTCGTTCTCGCGGCAGGAGTTCCGGCGCGTCAGCCCGGCCGAGATCGGCGGCCTCGTCTATCCCGCCCGGGCGACCGAGAGCTACGTCCAGGAGCTCCTGACGAAGCTCGACCAGGAAGCGATCCGTCAACGCGAGTTCCGCATCGTCCTGAACTACGGCCTGTCGGCCGCGTCGCTCGTCCTGCCGACGCTGATCGGCGAGCTCGGCGTCGAGATGGTGGCGCTGAACGCCTTCATCGACTCCTCGACGACGCCGCGGGTCGTGGACACGGCCGGCGCGCTCCAGGCCACGGGCGGCCTGGTGAAGGCGGTCGGCGCCGACATGGGCATCCTGATCGACAGCGCCGCCGAGCGGCTGTGGCTCGTCGACGAGCACAGCAACCCGATCGCGCCGGAGACGGCGCTGCTCCTCTTCGTGCGTGAGCTGGCGGCCTCGAACGGCGGCGGCGGACGCGTGCTCGTGCCGATCAACGAGTCGCGCATGGTCGAGGAGATTGCGGTCGCCAACGGTCACAGCCTCCACGTCGAGCGCACGAAGGCGTCCCTGGGCGACCTGCTGGCCGCGGCGGCCGCCGGCGACGTCGTCTTCGCGGGCGCGTCGGGGGGCGGCTACGTCTTCCCGGAGTTCCTGCCCGCTTATGACGCGGTCATGTCGCTCGGGAAGCTGCTGGAGCTCGTGGCCCACTCCGGCCGGCCGCTGTCCGCGCTCGTCGAGGACCTGCCCCGCAGCACGCTCGTGCACGTCCGCGCGCCCTGCCCGTGGTCGGCCAAGGGGCTTGCCATGCGCCAGCTGATCGAGGCCGTGAAGGGCATGCAGGTCGACAACATGGACGGCATCAAGGTGTACGAGCCGGACGGCTGGGTGCAGGTGCTGCCCGATCCCGACGAGCCCGTCTTCCACGTCTACGCCGAGGGCGAGTCGTTGGAGGATTCCCGGCGTCTCGAGCAGAAGTACCGGGCGTTGCTCGACGGGTTCGTCTCGGCGACTGCCTGACCCGGCCGGCCAAACCCTCAACCAGAGCTTGAGGAAATGCGCCAGGCTGGGTAGACTTCGACTGGTCAGAAACGACGGAACGGATGCTGCCAATGGACGTGCTGCCCGACTTCACCACGATCTCCGACGACGAGCTCAAGGCGCTCATCGAGCGTTACGTGCGCGAGGAGGAGGAGGTGTCGTACCGGCGCCGCCTGCTGCACGGCAAGATCGACATCCTCCGCGCCGAGCTGGTCGACCGCGTCAAGCGCCGCGAGGCCGGGTCTTCGACGGCCCTGTCGGAGATCGACATCGACCGGCTGACGGAGATCCTCGCCCACCGGGGACCGCCGCCGGGACTCGACGACGAGCACGGCTCTCCGCCCGCAGGGTGAGGCGAGGAGCGACATGACCGCTGCCCGGTTCGGCAGGGGCGGGTAGGCATGTCCTACTGCCCGGAGTGCGGACACCACAACCGCGAGTCGGCCCGGTTCTGCGCCCGCTGCGGCGCGAGCCTGCTCGAGTCCGACGTCGGCGGCGAGCCCACGCAGGCGTTCGCGGCCTACGTCGAGGAGGAGGGCGACGATGACGCGGGCGACGTCGCCTCCGACGCGCCGATGCTCGTGATCCGGCTCGGCGGCGGCCGCGCCGGCGAGCAGTTCCCGATCACGGCCGACCGGATGGCGATCGGCCGGGCGCCGACCGCCGAGGTGTTCCTGGACGACATCACCGTCTCGCGCGAGCACGCCGTGCTCGACCGCCGCGACGACGGCCTGCACCTGTCCGACTCCGGCAGCCTGAACGGCACGTACGTGAACCGGCACCGGATCGAGAGCGTCCGCCTGGCCGACGGCGACGAGGTGCAGATCGGCAAGTACCGGCTCACCTACATCGAACGGGGGCCGTGAGTGTCTGCCGAGGCGACCGAGGGGCGAAAGAGCGGGTCCCGGCTGACGATCGGGACCGTGTGCAAGTCGCTCCAGGAGGAGTTCCCCGACATCTCGATCTCGAAGATCCGGTTCCTCGAGGACCAGCGCCTGATCACGCCGCGGCGCACCCCGGGTGGATACCGGCTCTACGGCGAGGAGGACGTCGACCAGCTGCGCGCGATCCTGCGCATGCAGCGCGACGAGTTCCTGCCGCTGCGGGTCATCCGCCAGGTGATCGCACAGGGCCGCTCCGCGGCCGGCACGGGGCGGCGGCCGCGGCTCGTCGGCGGCCAGGAAGATCGGCTCACGTTCGACCAGCTCCTCGCGGCGGCCGACGCGGACCCGGCGTTCGTGCGCGAGCTCGAGGAGTTCCAGCTCGTCGAGCGGCACGCCAGCGAGTCCGAGTCGCCGTACAGCCGCCACGACGTCGAGATCGTGATCATCTGCCAGCGCCTGGCCCGCTACGGCGTCGCCGCCCGCCATCTCAAGGCCTTCCGCTCGGCCGTCGAGCGCGAGGCCGGCCTGCTCGAGCAGATCATGACCCCGGCCCTGCGCAGCCACAATCCCGAGCGCCGCGAAGCCGGCCTCCAGGAGCTCGAAGCCCTGGCCGAGCTGACGAGCCAGCTGGCGCACTTGTTGCTCGTCCGCGATTTGCGGGATCTGGCGCGATAGCGGCGAGCGGGTCGCCCCGTAGGGCCGCTCTCTGCCGGCCGCCCGTCGAGCGGAGGGCGGGCGGTTACCCCCGCCGTTGAAGCGGCCGGTGTGCGTAATCTGCATCGACCGGACGAGAGGGCGCACCGAGGAGATCAGGCTCGGCTACCGCGTCACACTCTGGTTGTGCCCGGGCCGTGCGTCGCAGGCGTGCGCTGGCACGCCGAACGCCGCTGGCTCACGCGCCCGCCGCCCTAGCGATGGGCCGGATTGGCCGGGTCGATCAGCCCGTGCTCGCGCATCCAGCGGCGCAGCGGGACATCCTCGTCACCCGGGATCCAGTAGCCGAGCTGGCTTGCCGACGCGCCGAGCAGCTGGCGCTGGAGCGGGCCGAGACCGGGGTGGAGGTCGGGTGTGTGGTCGTGCCGCGGCCGGATCCAGCGGTAGGTGAAGCCGAGGAAGACGACCTTCCGCGTGATCGCCGACAGGTTCGGGCTGCGGCCATGCCAGATGCGGCGATCGAAGACGCACGCCGTGCCCGGCGCCGCCCGCACCTCCACGGCCCCGTCGGGCTGCGCGAAGCCGAGCTCGGGGTGCTCGGGGCGGGGGAGGGTGTTGCGGCGATGGCTGCCCGGGATGACGAGCATGTTGCCCCGCCCTGGGCGGGACACATCGCTCAGGAAGAAGCCGACCTTGATCGAGAGCCGCGGCCGCTCGGGTCGCGTCTCGAGCTCGAGGTTCTGGCGGCCGCCGTCCTGGTGCCAGCGCCAGACCGGCTCGGGCGGGCCTGGGAGCGGGGGATGGACGTCGATGTGGCTGTGGTACAGGTGGATGTTCCAGCCCAGCGCCGAGCAGACGAGCGGCAGCACCGCCGGCGCGACCAGGAGCTTCGCCAGCACCGGATCGCGATCGAGCACCTCGAGCGCGTGCACGGCACCGTCGGGCCCGGCGCGGCCGGCGGCGGCCTCCTCGGCGTGGATGCGGTCGACCGCAGCCTCGGCCCGGGCGGCGGTCCCGGGGTCGAGCGCGTCGGGGATCAGCACGAACCCGCGCTGCCCGAGGGCGTCGAGGCGGCCGGTGAGGGTGGTCGGTCGCACCCCGAGAGTACGCCCGACCACCGCTCGTCCGTCCGTCCGTCAGGGGCTGGCGACCGCGACGTTCGCCTCGAGCCACTCGGCGTACGTCGGGCCGGCCAGGGTGGCGCCCGGCCCCGGCAGGAGGGCGCCGGACTCGTAGACCGTGCTGTACGGGTCGGACGGGTCGCTTCCGACCTCGATCCGCAGGTCGTCGCCGCGGCGGGCGACGAGCAGGCGGGCCGCCTCGGGAAGCCGCTCCTCCTGCGGCCCCGCGACCTCGGGGAGCGTCGCGGCCGCCTCTGGCGTGAACTCGGAGTCCGGCGCGGTCACGAGGTCGGCGAGCGCCCCGCCCACCGTCCGGGCGGCGACAAGCTGTGTTCGCATGTCGGGCAGCGTCGCGACCTCTCCCTGGGTCGCCCACCCGACCAGCTCCTCGACGAACTCGTGGAACTGGGCCGCGCGCAGTACCCGGCTCGGAATCGGGCCGGCCAGCGTCGCCTGCTCGTGGGCGAGCTTGGCCTTCCCGTAGCCGCCGCCGAACTTGTCGGTGCCGATGATCGAGACGACCACGATGCGGCGGACGCCCGCGGCCTGACCCGTGTCGTGCAGGTTGCGCGCGGCGGTTGTGAAGAACCGCGTCGCCTCGGCCTCGTCGGGCGTCGGCCACGTGGCGGCGTCGACGATCGCGTCGACGCCGGCGAGCGCCTCGGCCAGGCCTTCGCGGGTGATCACGTCGACGCCCAGCGAGCGGGCGATCGGGACGACGTCGTGGCCGCGCTCGTGCAGGGCGTCGACGACGTGGCGGCCGACGCGTCCGGTGGCGCCGACGACTGCGATCCGCATGGGCTTCTGCATGGCTTCGTGCTCCTTCGCGTCAGACGTCCCGGTTCGTGTCACACCGGGACGGGTTGCCGTGTCAATGGGTATGACACCCCGCGGGGGAAGGATGTGACCGATGAACGAGCAGGAGTGGCTGGCGAAGCGCTTCGAGGCTGAGCGCCCGCATCTGCGGGCCGTCGCCTATCGCATGCTGGGATCGCTGAACGAGGCCGACGACGCCGTCCAGGAGGCGTGGATACGGCTCAGCCGGTCCGACTCCGACGAGATCGAGAACCTGGGCGGGTGGCTGACGACCGTGGTGGCCCGGATCAGCCTGAACACGCTGCGGGCCCGCCGGGCCCGGCCCGAGGCGCCGATGACGCCCCACGTCCCCGACCCGATCGTCGGCCCCGAGAGCGGCCTCGATCCCGAGCACGAGGCGCTCGTCGCCGACTCGGTCGGTCTCGCGCTGCTCGTCGTCCTCGAGCAGCTCGATCCCGCCGAGCGGCTCGCCTTCGTGCTCCACGACATGTTCGCCGTGCCGTTCGACGACATCGCCGAGGTGGTCGGCCGCTCGCCGGCGGCCGCGCGCCAGCTGGCCAGCCGCGCCCGCCGCAGGGTGCAAGGGCGGCCCGTGCCCGATCCCGACCTGGATCGCCAGCGCGAGGTGGTCGAAGCGTTCTTCGCCGCGTCGCGCGACGGCGACTTCGAGGCGCTCGTGGCCGTGCTCGATCCGGACGTCCTGCTCGTCGCCGACGGCGGCGAGTCGCGCCCGGACCTCTCTCGCGTCATCCGCGGCGCGCGCGAGGTGGCGAGCCAGGCGTTCATGTTCCGCAGCCTCGGCCCGTACGCGCGGCCCGCGCTCGTGAACGGGGCGGTCGGCGTGGTCGTGGCGCCCGAGGGCAAGCCGTTCTCCGTCCTCGGCTTCACCGTCACCGGCGGGAAGATCGTCGAGATCGACGCGATCGGCGATCCCGACCGGCTGGAGCGGCTCGACCTGGCGTTCCTGGATGCCTGAGCGGGCTACTCGGTCTCGTACTGGACGAGCGAGTGCACGTCGTAGCCGTACAGCTTGTCGCGGCCGCCGAGGAAGGACAGCTCGACGACGAACGCGAGCCCGACCACCTCGGCGCCGAGCTGCTCGACGAGGTCGATCTTGGCCCGGGCCGTGCCGCCGGTGGCGAGCAGGTCGTCGTGGATCAGCACGCGGGCACCCTTGATCAGGGCGTCCACGTGCATCTCGAGGGCGTCGAAGCCGTACTCGAGCGCGTACTTGGCGCCGACCGTCAGGAACGGCAGCTTGCCCGGCTTGCGCGCCGCAGCGAAGCCGCAGCCCAGCCGGTAGGCGACGGCGGCACCCAGGATGAAGCCGCGCGCCTCGGCGCCGACCACGATGTCGACGTTACGCGGCTGCGCCCAGTCGGCAAGGTCGTCGACCGCCTGGTGGAGCGCGTTGGCGTCCGCCAGCAGCGGCATGATGTCCTTGAACACGATCCCCGGCTTCGGAAAGTTGGGGACGTCACGGATACGGGTACGCAGATCGATCGGAGGCACGGCGCGCGGCGATGCTAACACGCAGAGCCGAAGCGGTCGATAACCGGGGGAACCATGTACGACGTGTTGCGAGCGAGGTACCGCTTCCACTGTCCCCGGCGACCTGACGGTGAGACCGTGCGCGTGCCGCTGTCGTCGTTCCGCCGGCTGGAGCGCCTGCCCGGCGCCGCCCACCCCGCCGTCTATCGGATCGCGTACGACTGCCCGTGCGGCGACCACCACGTCGGCCTGGTCTCGCACGACGACCTGGACTACGGGCCGCTACACCCGGTCGAGGTCGAGTTCCGCAACCTCCTGACCGGCCGCACCGAGCCCGTCGGCGACGAGCTCGCCGAGCTGGCCCGCTCCCACGTACAGCGCGGCAACTGGCCCTGGCGGCTGTACTGCTCGCCCGAGGCGCGCATCCGGCCCGTGTGGCCGTCGAGCCTGGCGATGGTCGCGCCGGCGGAGACCGGCCGCGACGGCGTGCTCGGCGTGGCCATGAGCTGCCCCGGCTGCGGCGAGGTGTCGCTGAACCTGGTGACCGGGGCGCACCTCGACGTGCCGTTCTACCACGACAAGGTCGTGCGCTACGTCGACCGGCCCTACGGCGACGGCCGCGACCTCACGGTCGACGTCTTCCACCACGAGCTGCACTCCGCCCGCTTCGACAGCGAGCGCGCCGACCTGACGTAGATGGTTGACCGGTAAGTCCGCGCGCCTGGACGTCAGGCTGCTGGCGGTGGTTCGGCAAGCGGGTGGGGCTGCGGCCGCGAACCATCGCATCGCGCCTCGGTCAACCATCATCCCGCGATGCGGTGGTCGTCCTCGCGCACGTGCTCCGCGCAGACGACCCGGTCGCGACCGCGCCGCTTGGCCTCGTAGAGGGCGCGATCGGCCTGCTCGAAGAGCTCGTCCGCGTCGCGCGCGTCGACCGGGAACGTGGCGATGCCGGCCGATGCCGTGACGATGTCCGGCACGCGGTTCCGGTGCAGGGCGCCGGTGGGGATCTCGGCGATGGCCTGGCGCACTCGCTCGGCGACCACGACCGCCTCCGTGCCCCGGCCGGGGACGAGCAACGCGAACTCCTCGCCGCCGAAGCGGGCGGCGATGTCCGCGTCCCGCTTCTCCCGGGCGACGACATGGCCGACCGAGGCCAGCAGGCGGTTGCCGGCGCCGTGGCCGTGGGTGTCGTTGTAGGCCTTGAACCGGTCGATGTCGAGCAGGACGAGCGTCATGCAGCCGCCGTACCGGCGCACGCGGGCGAGCTCGCTGCGCAGCACCTCGGAGAAGTAGTCGTAGTTGCGCAGGCCCGTCAGGCGGTCGGTGAACGTCCGCGCCCGGAGCGTGCGCCGGTCACGGCGATGGCGATGGTCGAGCTCGCCCGAGACGAGCGCGGTCGCGATCGCCGCGGCCTTCACCGGCAACCCGACCGGCGCGGCTGCCGAAACCGCCGCCGCCGCGACGCCGCCGATGCGCCCGCCCGCCGACGCCGCGATCGCGCCCAGGACGAGCAGCGTGGGGCGGACCTGCGGGGGCGCCAGCCATGCGCCGACGCCGAGGGCGGCCGCGCAGAGGCCGAACAGCTGGCGGGCGCCGCCCGCACGTCCCCGCATGGCGGGAACCTCGCGACGGCGGCGGACGGCGCTCGGACGCGCGGTCAGCGCGACCAGAAGTTGAGCCGGCGGGCGGCGCCGCTCGACTCGCCCTCGTCGCCCGCATCCGAGACGGCTGCGGCGACCGCGGGCTCCTCGTCCGGCTCGGCTGTCACCAAAAGCGACGTTACCGCGCCCTGCTGGAGCTTGTGCGCGTAGAGCTCGAGATCGGCCTCGCGCCGCTGCACCGTGGCCTCGCGCTCGGAGACGCGGCGCTCCTGAGCCTGGAGCTGAGCCTCGCGGCTGCGCAGGGCGGCCAGGGCCTCCTCCAGCTTGCCGGCGTCGCGCTTACGGCCGTTGCCGCTCTCCGTCGCAGCCTGGACCGCGGCGTCGAGATCCTCGCGGGCCGCGGCCTCGCGGCGCTCGATGTCGGCCATCCGCCGCTGAAGGGCGGCGCGCTCGCGGTCGACGGCGACCTCGGCGTCGGCCAGGGCCGCACGCTGCGTCTCGAGCTCGGCCTCGATCCGGTCTGCCCGGACGGTGAGGCGGGCGACGTCGGCCTCGCGCTCCTGCAGCTGGGCGGCACGCAGCTCCATTCCGTCGTGGCGGGTGTCAAGCTCGCGCTCGCGGGCGTCGAGTGAGTCCTGACGCCGGTCGAGCCGGCTCTCGCGCCGCTCGACGTCGCTCTCGGCGCCCGACAGTCGCGACTCGCGCTCGCGCAGGTCGGCGGCGATGCGGTCGACCTCCATGCGGGCCCGGGCCTCGGCCTCGGCGAGCGCGTCTTCGGCCTCGGCCTTGAGCTTCTCGGCGTCGGCCTGGAGGCGCTCCGCGGCGACCCGTGCGGTGGACACGGCCCGCTCGTCGTCCTCGACCTGCCGGCAGCGGCGCCCGAGCTCCTCGATACGGTCGTCGAGGCCCTCCGCGCGCTTCTCGACGTCGGCCAGCTCCGCGCGGCGCTCGTCGATGTGGCTGCGCTCGGCCACGAGCCGCTCGCGTTCGTCGGCGGCGACCCTCGCGGCCTCCTCGGCCAGCTTGCGCTGCTCTGCGATCTCGGCCAGCTCGGACTCGCGCGTCTCCAGATCCTTCGCCTGCTCCGCCAGCGCCGCCTCGCGGGCGGCGACGTCCTCCTGGGCGGCCGCGACGGCCGCGGAGGCCTGCTCGACCTCGACCAGCTTGGCATCGACCTCGGAGAGGGCCTGCTCGCGCTCGCTCAGAGCGGCGAAGCGCTCGTCGACCTCGGTGGCCCGGCGCTCGGCCTCGGCGTGGATGGCGGAGACGCGATCCTGGGTCTCCTCGATCAGGTTCGCGCGCTCCTCGACGGCCGCGGCCTCCTCGCGGAGGGAGGCCTGGTCGGTCGCAAGCACGTCGAGCGCGCGGGCCAGATCGGACTCTCGGGCGGCGATCGACTCGAGACCGGCGGCTGCCTCGGCGGCCACCGCGGCCGCCTGCTGCTCGCGCTCCTCAACGGCGGCGAGAGCCTCCTCGACGCCCTTCTCGCTGGCTTCGAGGGCCTCGGACCGCTGCATCATGTCCGCGCGCACCGCGTCGACCGAGAGCTCCTTCTGGGAAAGCACCTTCTCGACCTTCTTCGCGCGGTGCTCGCGGTCGGCGAGGTCGGCCTCGCGGGCGTTCAGGCGCGCCTCCTGCTCGGCCAGCTCGGCCGAGCCGACCGCGCCGCGCTCGCGCAGCTGCTCGACGAGCCCGTCGCGCTCGCGCTCGACGCCCTCGCGGACCGCCTGCTCCTGCTCCAGCCGCTGCTGGGCGGCGGCGAGCTCGTCCTGGATCTCCGAGACCTTCGCGGCCACGGCGGCGTCGATGTCGACCCCGCCCGCGGCGCCCGACTCGGCCGGCGCAGTCTCGCGCGCGGCGATCTCCTGCGCGCGGGCGTCCAACTCGGCGGCGCGCCGGACGAGATCCGCCTCCATCTCCTCGAGGTGGGCGCGCTCGGCGTCGCTGCCGCCGCCCGTCTGCGACGCGGCGATGCCCTCGCTGACCGCCAGCGCGGCCTCGCGCTTGGACAGCTCGCGCTCGCGCCGGGCCAGGCGGGCCTCGCGCTCGGCGAACACGACCTTGGCCTGCTCCTGCAGCGCCGACTGCTCGCGCTGGAGCCGCTCCTCGGCCTGGCGGAGCGACGTCAGCCGGTCCTCCATCGCGCGCCGGAGGCCGCTGGGGGTCTCTGCATTGCCGGGCGTCTGGCCGTCGCTCATCTGGCACATACCTCTTCGCGGTTGGAGGATCGGACCGTCGGCCGGGATCGGCCTACGGCAGGGCGCTCGGCGGGACGCCGCCCGAGTCCAGAACCTGTATCGGCGGCCTCGTGCCCGGGCTTGAGCGCGCGTGCGGGGCAGAGGCGGTCGATCCGGCGAATGCACAAACGTTGTCAGGCACGGCGCGGGCCGTTAACTGCGACGCGCCCCTGGACGACGGTGGCGAACATCCGTCCTACAGGGGCGCGGCGAGAACCTGGTGCTAACCAAACCTGGCGAATCTGTCGATAAGCCGTTTGGAACCCGTGTGATTTACCAACCCTTGATCGGCATTTCAATCCCCCTTCGCTGATCCAGTACCCCGAACGAGGGAGAGCTTAGACCCTCTGTCACGGGATGTCAAATAACTCGTATGAGCGAGACAATCCCCCAGCCTGAACGCGGCGGCGCCATCCGCGCGTACGCCGCGACCCTCACCCTCACGGCCCTTGCGATCGCCGTCCCGGCGGCGCTCGTCGGCGGCGTCGGGCGGTGGGACGTCGTCGCCCTGCTGGGCGTCGTCGGCTACGTGGCGGAGTCGCGGACCATCCGGATCTCGACGAACGTGGAGCTGTCCGGGTCGCTGATCCCCCTGGTCATGGCGGCAGTGCTCTTCGGGCCGGCCGCCGCCGCCGTGGTGGGCCTCGCGTCGATGCTGTCCGACCGGCGCGGCCCGCTCGAGCGCTTCGTCATCTTCAGCCTCGGCCGCGCGCTCGCGGGCGCGTGCGCGGGACTCGGCGCCGCGGCGGTCATGGCCGTCGACGGCGGGGCCGGAGTGGGGCACCTGTTCGCGGCGGCCATGGCCGCGGCGATCCCCGCCACCGTCGTGGAGTTCCTCGTCACCGCGATCACGCTCTGGCTGCGGCACCGCACGTCGCCGGTCGATCTGTGGCGGCTGGCGCGGGTGCACGACCTCGTCTGCGTCGCCGTCTGCGCGCCCGTGGCCTGCCTGTTCGCGCACGCGTACCTGGCGAGCGGGGTGTGGGTGCTGGCCTTCTTCGTCATCCCGGTGGCCGCCAGCCACCTGGCGTTCGGCATGCACGCGCCCAAGGAGCAGCTGATCGCCGCCCTGGAGCAGACGAATGCCGAGCTCGAGGCCGCGAACAGCCACCTGCGCCGCATCAACATGAGCTTCGCCGAGGCGCTCGTGAAGGCCATCGACGGCCGCGACGCCTATACGGCCGGTCACTCGAAGGCCGTCGCCGAGTACTCGCGCGACATCGCCCGCGAGCTGGGCCTCTCCCGCGAGGAGGTGGCGCGCATCCACCTGTGCGGGCTCGTGCACGACATCGGCAAGATCGGGGTGCGCGCGGAGGTGCTCGAGAAGCAGGCCGCGCTCGACGACGGCGAGTGGGACGAGATGCGCCGCCATTCGGCGATCGGCGAGGCCATCCTGCTCGAGGTGCCCGGGTACTCCGACATGGCCGAGGTGGTGCGGAGCCACCACGAGCGCTGGGACGGCCGCGGCTATCCCGACAACCTGCGCGGCGAGGACATCCCGCTGCTGGCCCGGGTGATCGCCGTGGCCGACTCCTACAACGCGATGACGTCCGACCGTCCGTACCGGCGGGCGATGACGCCCGCGGCGGCGATCGAGCAGCTCGTGCTCGGCAAGGGCACGCAGTACGAGGCCGGGCCGGTCGCCGCGTTCCTGCGCGTGCTGGAGCAGTCGCCGGAGTGGTACCGGCGCGGCTACTTCGTGGTCGAGTACGAGGTCGAGCCGCGCACCGACCCGGCCACGTTCCCGAAGGTGCTGGCGCCGCGGCCCGCCGCATGAGCGCCGCTCTGCCTCAAGCCACGGGCCGCGCCGCCCGATAGGTGTCTGGATGCAGGACGTCCGCCTGATCGAGATCCTGTCCGACACCGCTGCCGCGCTGGCGGCGCCCGACGCGTCCCCGGACGCGGTCGAGCGCGTGCTCGCCGACGCCTGTGCGCGCGGCGCCATGCCGTGCACGATGCGGGCGACGCCGAACGGCATCGACGTCGACTGGGAGCGCACCCCGAACCGCCTCGAGCACGGGTTCGTCTCGGTGCTCGGCGACTGCGCCAAGCTCGCCCTGGCCGCCGGCGGCGCGTCCTCGGGGCGCACGCTCGGCGCACACGGATTCGCCCTCGAGCTCGAGCGGGCCGCGTCGATCGCCCGCTGGCGGGGCCAGACGCTGGCCGTGGCCGTGTTCGAGGTGACGGGGCTCGAGATGGGCCCGGGCATGATCGACCAGGCCGACGTCGTCTCCGATGTCGGGGCGCTCGCGCTCTCGGCCGTGCGTCAGGACGACCGGGTCGGACATCTGGGCGCCGACCAGTTCGCGCTCGTGTTCCCGCGCGCGGGCACGTTCGAGGCCCGTTCGGCGTTCAAGCGCGTGAAGGCGGCCCTGGCCGCCAACGACCGCATGTCGCGCGACCTCGGCATCGGCGCGGTCGGGTTCGCGGAGCTCGGCGAAGAGGGATCGGGCGCCGAGGTGCTCGCCGCCGCCCGCGAGCGCCAGTCGCAGGCCCGGATGCGGCACGCCTACCTGGCACCGGTCGATCCCACGCACCCGCTGGCCGGCTAGCACCCTTGCTGCACGCCCTGGTGGACATCGCCGTGATCGTCGCCGTCGTGCTCGCGGTCGGGGCGTGGCAGCTGCGGAGCGTCCGCCGGAGCCCGAGCGCCGATCCGAAGCTCAACCTGAAGCGGTTCGGGGGCGGAATCGTCGCACGGGTGGCGGTGCTGGCGGCCGTGTACCTGGGCGGCTATGCCGCCGGGTTCCATCACGGGCGTTACGACTGTCACGGCTACTTCGTCTCGCCGCAGCTGGCACAGAGGTACGGGCACCGGATCCCGGGCGGAGCGGGGTGCTACGGGGCTCCGTAGTCCGTTCCCGTTTGACTTGACATAACCAGGATTATCGTGCGTGGACGGAAGCGGTGCCAGACGGTTCGCGGCCGCAGCGCCAACAGCGCCGGCCCCACCGCATGCCGGCGTGCGTCCAGGCGCGCGTGGACGGGGGCCGATCACCCATCGTTAGCCTGGCGCGACGCCGTCTGCTCCGGCGCCGGCCGGCGGACGGGCCCGCCACGGGAGGCGTCGCAGCGTGACCCAGATCGCGATGCCCCCGGCGACCGCGGTCGTGAGCGTGACCATGACCTGCATGCCGACGCTGAATGCGAGCACGGAGCTCGTCGCGGCGGCGTTTCGGAACATGTAGCCGAGCAGCGCCTGCTGCGTCCCGAGCCCTCCGGGCGTGAACGGCAGCAGCGTCGAAGCGCTCTGGGCCGAGAGCGCGAGCGCGGCGTCGACGACGCCCGCCGGCACATGGAACGCGACCAGGAACCAGTACATCGCCCCGATCCGGCAGCACCAGCCGGCCAGCTGCAGCGGCACGACCGTGCGGAAGTAGCGCCGCGGCGTGGTCAGGATGATGAGTCCGAGGCGCACGCGTGACCAGAACGCGACCACGTGCCGCTCGACATATGTGAAGAACACGCCGAGCAGGATCAGAAGCACGGCCACCGCCAGCATGAACCAGCGCGCGTTCGCGGCGAAGAAGCTCCACTCGAACGCCGCCAGGTGGCCGAGCGCCGGCAGGTGCGGGATCCGGCCGGTCAGGTAGGCCGCGATCAGGAGCGCCGGGCCGATGAAGACGTCGACGAGCGTTTCGGCCAGGAGGCTCGACGTGATCGTCGTGTAGGCCGCCTTGGGCATCGCCCGGTGGGCCAGGTAGATCTTCATCACGTCGCCGCCGCGGGCCGGCAGGATGCTGTTCACGCCCGCGCCGGCCAGGTAGGCGCCGACGATGCTGCGCCAGCGCACCTTCTCGGGGTAGCCGGCCTGCAGGATGAGCCGCCATGCGCTCGCGCGCAGGATCAGGTTCGCGAGCGTGAAGCCGACCGCGATCAAGAGCGCGTCGAAGCGGACGTCGGTGATGTGCTGGCCGAAGTCCGTCGCGGCCTGCCAGAACGATCGCAGCGAGTTCACTACATGAAGTCTGCCAGCGCCCGCCGCGGGCGCGAACCCCTACGCGCTGCTAGTCCTGGCCGCGCAGGAACTCGCGCAGGCCCGGGTTCTTCGACTCGAGCTCGCGCAGCGCGCGCGTCTCGATCTGGCGCACCCGCTCGCGGGTGACGCCGATCTCGGCGCCGACCTGCTCGAGCGTGGCCGGCTCGCGGTCGTTCAGGCCGAAGCGGGCCTCGAGCACGTGGCGCGTGCGCTCGGACAGCTCCTCCAGGGCGGCCTGCAGCTCCTGCTCGCGCTGGCGGCCGACGATCAGCGTCTCGGGCCGGCGCGTGTTCGTGTCCTCGACCATCTCCGAGAAGTTGGACTCGCCGTCGCCGACGGGCCCCTCGAGCGAGACGGGCTCCTCGATCATGCGCTGGAGCTCGATGATGCGCTCGGCCGGCAGCTTCAGCTCGGCGGCCAGCTCGGCCACGAGCGGCTCGCGGCCCAGCTTCTGGGTCAGCATCCGGTTCGCGCGATGCAGCTTCTTGATGACGTCCAGCACGTGCAGCGGCAGGCGGATCGTGCGGGCCTGGTCGGCGATCGCGCGCGACATCGACTGGCGGATCCACCAGGTCGCGTACGTGGAGAGCTTGTAGCCGCGGCCGGCGTCGAACTTCTCGACCGCCCGCATGAGGCCCATGTTCCCCTCCTGGATCAGGTCGAGGAGCGGGACGCCGGACGACGAGTACGCGCGCGCCATCGAGATCACCAGGCGCAGGTTGGACTCGATCAGCTGCCGCTTGGCCGCCTCGTCGCCGCGATCCTTGCGCCGGGCCAGCTCGAGCTCCTCGGCCCGGGTCAGCAGGGCGCCGTCGCCGATCTGGCGCACGTACGTGTGCAGGAGATCGACTGCGGGGGCGGGAGCATCGGTGAGATCCAGCTCCTCGGCCTGCTCGGGCGAGTCGAACGCGGGCTGCGCGTTGCCCGGGACAGGGGTGGCGGAATCGTCGTTCGAGGGCGCGGGGGTCACGGGCATGTGGCTTTCGGTTCGGGGGCCGGCTGGTCGGTTCGACCTCACCCAATCAATCGGCTCCCGATGCCCATCTCTTGAGGGGGACGACGGCGTTTCCGACGCTCGGGGACGATGGGGCCGGTTTGCAGACGGTCGGGTGTGCGTTAGCACCCTCGGGGGATAACGTCGGCAGGGTCGCGGTCGAACACCATGGGCATGCACCACCATGCCGTCGCCCATCTCCCGGACGGGATCAGCCCGTCCGACGCCCAGCGGATCGCCGCCGGCTGCTCGCACGCCCTCGTGCCCGATCAGCCCGCCGCGCGCGGCTACCGCTACGTCGACCTGGGCGGCGTCGAGCCGCCGTTCTACCTGATCCGGCTGTGCGCCGGCGACAGCTGCGCCGCGGTCACGCTGAACGCGCCGCTGGAGCTGTCCTCGGCAGGCGACGCCGAGCCGGGTGCGGCCGCCGTCGCGCAGGTGAAGGTCTCGGTGGGACTGAACACGCTGCGGTGGGACCGCATGCTCGACGTCGACGTGGTGTCAGGCGTCTGGGCCGAGCTGCTCGGCTGGGCGCTCTCCGAGGTTGCCGGGCTCGACCTGCTCGATGCGGCGTCGTGCCCGATCTGCGGGCCGATCAGCTGACGCGGCCCTCGGGCGAGATCGAGACGCCCCGCTGCTCGAGCCGCTTGCGGATCAGGTACTGGAACGTCGACCACGCGCCGCGGCGCGCGTCGAACATCCGGTAGACCTGCCACTCGGTCAGCATCGACGGGTCGGTGCGGCGGGCCTGGGCCCAGTCGGCGAACTTCGGCAGCCGGCCGCTGCGCAGTGACAGCGCCGCGCCCTGCTCGACGGCCCGCTCCAGCCGCTCCTCCCCCACCGGCACGTCGAATCCCGCCTGCTTGAGGGCGTTGTTCAGCGACCCGAACGTGTGCCAGTAGAGCGACTTCGACGGCATCGCGCCCTTGCGCGCCTCGATGTCCTTCGCCGTCGGCACGCGGCCGAGCTCGTCGCCGAGGTCGCGCAGCAGCCGCAGGAGCTCGTCCTGCGTCGCGAACCGGCGCGGCACGAGGCCGGCCAGGCGCTTGGCGCGGTTCCACGACTTGAAGTGCTCGATCACCGTCTGCGGGTGCACGGTGGTGCCGGGATCGGCCTCGAACTCGCGCATCGTGGGCGAGCGGCCGAGCCTGTGGGCGCACGCGCGGAGCTCCTCGAGAATGTGCTCATCCGAGTACCGCTTGCGCATGCCGGCCTGGAACTGCTCCAGCTGCGTGCGGTCGATGCCCTCGATCGCCCGATACACGGTCTTGCGTCTCATTGTGCGGAGTCCCCCAGGTGGTTACGCCTTGCGGAGGTTATAGCAAAACTGGCGAAGTGTGCAAGTAAAACACCGGTGCTTTGAGGCAGCGTCAAGGAGCCTCTGGGTAGAGTCCTGCTCGTGACCGCATTCACCGCCAAGGTCGCCGCCGCCCGGGCGGCCGCAGGCCTGTCGCGGCGAACGCGCGCGGGCGGCGGCACCACGCTGCCGGGGAAGCTGCTCCTGCGCATGGCCCCCGACGCCATCGAGCGCATGACGGCGCGGCTGGCGGACGGCTCGGTGGTGATCTCGGCGACGAACGGCAAGACGACCACCGCCAAGATGCTCGCAGCGCTGCTCGAGCCCGAGCGGCGCCTGTGCCGGAATACGGCGGGCGCGAACCTCGAGTCCGGCGTGGCCTCGGCGCTGCTCCACTGCGACGGCGCCGACCTGGGCGTCTTCGAGGTCGACGAGGCGGCGCTGCCCGCCGTCGCCGCCCGCCTGCGGCCGCGCGCGACCGTGCTCGGCAACCTCTTCCGCGACCAGCTCGACCGCTACGGCGAGCTCGAGGCGATCGCCGCCCGCTGGCACCAGATGACCGCCGCGCTCCCGGCCGGCTCGCAGCTCGTGCGAAACGGCGACGACCCGCTCGTCGCCTCGCTCGAGAACGAGGGCGAGACGCTCACCTTCGGCATCGACGACGAGGGCTCGGCGCTGGCGGAGATGCCGCACGCGAGCGACTCCAAGTGGTGCCCGAACTGCGGGACGCGGCTGTCCTACGAGCGCGTCTACCTCGGTCATATGGGCGATTGGAGCTGCCCGGGCTGCGGGCGGCGGCGGCCGCGGCTCGACGTCTGGGCGGACACGCTCGACCCGCTCGGGCTCGACGGCACCCGCTTCGTCCTGCGCACGCCCGTCGGCGACGCCGACGTCGAGCTGCCGATGCCGGGGCTCTACAACGTCTACAACGCGCTCGCAGCGGCGGCCGCCGCGTGCGCCGTCGGCGGCGTCGACGTTGGCCGGATGGCGAAGGGCCTCGAGCGCTTCGACGCCGCGTTCGGGCGGTTCGAGCGGCTCCGGGTGGGCGATCGCGACGCCGTGCTCCTGCTGGCCAAGAACCCCGCCGGCGCGAACGAGCTCATCCGCACTCTGGCGACCGACCCGAGCCCCAAGCAGCTGCTCGTCGCCCTGAACGACCGCATCGCCGACGGGCGCGACATCTCCTGGATCTGGGACGTCGACTTCGAGCTCCTGGCCGGCCACACCCAGGGCGTCGTCACCGCCGGGACGCGGGCCGCCGAGATGGCCATGCGCCTGAAGTACGGCGGCGTCGGCGGCGAGCGGCTCGAGGTGGCCGGCGGCATCGACGCCGGGCTCGACCGGGCGCTCGCGGGCGGCGAGGGGCCGGTCTATCTGCTCGGCACCTACACGGCCATGCTGGAGCTGCGGGCCGTGCTCGAGCGCCGCGGCGTCGTTCGGCCCTACTGGGAGGCTGCGTGACCGACCTGCGCGTCTGCCACCTCTACCCGGAGCACCTGAACATCTACGCCGACCGCGGCAACATCGCCGTCCTGCGGGCGCGGTGCGAATGGCGCGGGATCGGGTTCGCAGTGGGGGGCTGCGGCCCGGGAGACCCGTTGCCGGAGGCTGACCTCTACTATGTGGGCGGCGGGCAGGACCGCGACCAGCTCCTGGTCGAGGACGACCTGGTCGGCCGCGCCGATGGGCTGCGCGCGGCGATCGACGACGGCGCCTGGATGCTGGCGGTGTGTGGCGGCTACCAGATGCTCGGGCACTACTACCGCGGCCACCAGGGCGACGAGATCCGCGGCACCGGTCTGGTCGACCTCGTCACCGAGGCGGGGCCGACGCGCATGATCGGCAACATCTCGATCGATTGCGAGCTGCGCCCGGGCGAGCCCATGACGGTCGTCGGGTTCGAGAACCACGCCGGCCGCACCCGGCTCGGCGAGGGCGTGCGCCCGCTCGGCCGCGTGCTCCACGGCCACGGCAACAACGGCCGCGACGGCGGCGAGGGCGTCCATACCGGCCGGATCGTCGGCACGTACATCCATGGGCCGCTCCTGCCGAAGAACCCGGCCCTGGCCGACCACCTGATCGGCGCGGCGCTCGAGCGCCGCCACGGCGGCGTGGCGCTCGAGCCGCTCGACGACCGGCTCGAGGGCATGGCCCACGACGTCGCCGTCGCGATCGCGGCGAGCTAGCGCCGAGCGCCCCGGCTGCGCCGCACCTCGACGACGCCGAAGCTCGACGGGCGGCTGGCGCCGTCGAGCAGGAAGCCGGCCCGCTCGTAGAAGCGGCCGGCGGCGTCGTTCGCGGCGAACTGCCACACGCAGACGACGTCGTGGCGAGCCTCGAGGTCGGACACGGCATGGCCGAAGAGCGCGTGGCCCAGGCCGGTTCCGATGCGGACGGGCTCGAGGTAGAGGCCGTGCACCTCCCCCGCTCCCGCCGGCGCGTCCGGGTCCGGACAGGGGCCGGTGCGGGCGAAGCCCCAGACGTCGCCGGGCGGCCCGATCACCCACACGCGGTCGGCCGGGGGCAGGTCGCTCAGGTACTCGTGCCAGTCTGCCGCCTGCTCGACCGGATCCATCGCGGCCAGCACCTCCGGCGCCAGCAGGTCGGCATATGCCGTGTTCCACGCCCGCGTCGCGAGCGCCCCGATCGCCCGGCTGTCGCCCGGCTCGGCCGCCCGGACGCTCATGGGGTCAGACCCCGTACGAAAGCGTCACAGAAGTGCAACCGCGCCCGTTCGGGGTCTGACCCCGGTTATGACCCCGGTTAGCGGACCCACAGCTCGCCCAGGTGCACGAACGGGTCGCCGGAGCGCCAGCGCTCGAGAAAGCGATGGATCGGCGGGCGCAGGTCGATCGACGGCAGCTCGGCCCGGTGCATCAGCCGGTGGCCGTGGATGGCCCCGTCGGCCGACGTCACGCTCTCGAGGCTGTGCCCGGACACGTCGGCGTGGAAGATCACGTGGACGACGTGCTTGCGCGGGCGCATCCCGGACGGCGAGATCGACTCGACGATGGCGATCGGCCCCTCCAGCCGCAGCCCCTCGAGGCCGCACTCCTCCGACAGCTCCCGGGCCAGGGCGACGTGCAGGGACTCGCCCTCCTCCACCCCGCCCCCGGGCAGGAGCCAATACGCGCGGTCGCCCTTGCGCTGCTGCAGGAGCAGCACGGCGTCGCCGTGGCGGATCACGGCGCCGACCCGGATCCGGGGGCCGGTCATGCCCCCGGTCTCACCGTGGAGGAGCCGAAGCCGCGCTCGGCCCGCTCCGACGGCGGCAGGTCGGCGGCCTCGGTCACCGTGATCCGCGGCAGCGCGAGGACGACGAGCTGGGCGATGCGGTCGCCGGGACGGATGTGGAACGGCTCGTCGGGGTCGGTGTTCAGGAGCACCACCTTCAGCTCGCCGCGGTAACCGGCGTCGATCAGGCCGGGCGAGTTGACGACCGTGATCCCCTGCCGCGCTGCGAGCCCCGAGCGGGGCTGGACGAAGCCGGCGTGGCCGGCCGGGACCGCCACGGCGAGCCCGGTGGCGACGGTGTGCCGCTCGCCGGGCTGAAGCACGACCTCCTCGACGCTCGCCAGGTCGAGGCCCGCGTCGCCGTCGTAGGCCCCCGCCGGCATCTGGGCATCCGGGTGCAGGCGGCGGACGAGCAGCTCGGTCATACGCGGTAGGCGGCGAACCGGCCGACGAGCTCGCGCGGCAGCCGGGCCGTCACCAGCACGCCCTCGGCGGCATCCTCGCGGGCCGTGATCGGCGCGCCGGTCGAGTAGAGCGCGGAGAGCTCGCTGCCCTCGGCGTGCGGCACGAGCAGGCGCACGTCGACGTACCTGCTTGCGAAGAAGTCGGCCACCCGCCGCTTCAGCTCGGCCAGGTTCTCGCCGGTGCGGGCCGAGATGAGGACGGCGTCGGGGAAGCGGTTCTGCAGGCGCCGGCGCGCCAGCGGGTCGATCGCGTCGATCTTGTTGATCACGAGCATCTTGGGTAGGTCGCCGGCCCCGATGTCGTTCAGCACGGCGCGCACCTCGTCGAGCTGCCGGTTCAGTCCGTCCTCGCCGGTCGACGCGTCGGCCACCAGCAGCACGAGGTCGCCGGCGAGCGTCTCCTCGAGCGTGGCCGCGAACGCCTCGACGAGCCCGTGCGGCAGCTTGCCGATGAACCCGACGGTGTCGGTCACCAGGTAGGAGCGGCCCTCCTCGCGGAAGGCCCGCGTGGTCGGATCGAGGGTCTCGAACAGGCGGTCGTCGACGCTGACGTCCGAGCCCGTGAGGGCGTTCAGGAGCGTCGACTTGCCCACGTTCGTGTAGCCCGCCAGCGCCACCGCGGGCGTCGCCGAGCGGGTGCGCTGCCGGCGCATGACGCCGCGCCGCGAGGCGACCTCGCGCAGGCGCCCGCGCAGGAGCGAGAGCCGCCGCCGGGCCATGCGCCGGTCGGACTCGAGCTGCGTCTCGCCCGGGCCGCGGGTGCCGACGCCGCCGCCCAGCCGCTCGAGGTGCTTCCACATGCCCCGCATGCGCGCCATCGAGTACTCGAGCTGGGCCAGCTCGACCTGGAGCTTGCCCTCGGCCGTGTGCGCGTGCTGGGCGAAGATGTCGAGGATGACCGCCGTGCGGTCGACGACGCGCATCTGCAGGGCGTCTTCGAGGGTGCGCTGCTGGCGCGGCGTCAGCTCGTCGTCGGAGACGACCACCTCGGCCTCGAGCTCCTTTGTGAGGTCGCGCAGCTCGTCCAGCTTGCCGGGCCCGAGGTAGCTGCGCGGGTCGGGCCGGCGGCGGTGCTGGACCACGGTCTCGACCGTCTCCACCCGGGCGGTGCGAAGCAGCTCCCGCATCTCCGTCAGCTCGTCGGCGCCGTCGGCGCCGGGCAGGAGAGATGCGATCACCACCCCCCGCTCCGGGGCCTCGTCGCGGTTGGTGATCTGGGTCACGAGAGCAGTATAGGGACGCCCGGCGGGCCCTTCCGGGGCGCTCAGGCGGCGACGCGGAGGTGCGTCTCGATGCGCGCGACGGCCTCGCGCAGGTCGTCGTCGGCGATCGTGAGCGAGAGCCGCACGTAGCCCTCGCCGTTCGGCCCGTAGGACGATCCCGGCGAGACGACGACGGCGGCCTGGTCGAGCACCAGCTCGGCGAACGAGACGGACGTGTGGCCCGCCGGCACCGGCACCCACACGTACATCGTGCCCTTCGGCGGTGGGACGTCGATGCCGACCGACGCGAGCGCCCCGATCACGAGGTCGCGGCGGCGGCGGTAGATCTCGCACATCTCGCGGATGTGGTCCTGGGGGCCGAGCAGCGCCGCCGCGGCGGTCAGCTGGACGGCGTCGAACACGCCCGAGTCGATGTTCGTCTTCAGCTTCAGCAGCGCCGCCAGCAGCTCGGCGTTGCCGACGGCCGCCCCGACCCGCCAGCCGGTCATGTTGTAGGCCTTCGAGAGCGAGAACATCTCGACGCCCGCCTCGCGTGCACCAGGGGCCTCGAGGAAGCTCGGGGCTGTGTAGCCGTCGAACGTGATCTCGGAGTAGGCGCTGTCGTGCACGATCGGGATGTCGTTCTCGAGGCCGAACGCCGCCAGGCGCTCGAAGAACCCGACGTCCACCACCGCACCGGTGGGGTTGTTGGGGTAGTTGCAGAAGAGCAGGTTGGCCCGCCGGCGCGCGTCGGCCGGGATGGCGTCGAGGTCGGGCTGGAAGCCGTGCGCCGCGGTCAGCGGCATCAGCACCGGCTCGGCGCCCGCGAGCAGCGTCCCCGACGTGTACACCGGGTAGCCCGGGTCGGCCGCCAGGCAGACGTCGCCGGGGTCGAGCATGGCGAAGCAGACGTGGGCGACGCCCTCCTTGCCGCCGAGGAGCGGCAGCACCTCGGTGTCCGGGTCGAGCTCCACCCCGAACCGGCGCGCGTAGAAGGTCGCCACCGCCTCGCGGAACTCGGCCAGCCCCCGGTTGGACGGGTAGCGGTGGTTCTCGGGCCGCGCCACTTGGCGCTTTGCCTCGGCGACAACGGCATCTGGCGTGGGCACGTCCGGATCGCCGATCCCGAGCGAGATGACCTCGATGCCGGCCTTGCGGCGCTCCTCGATCTTGCGCTCGAGCTCGGCGAAGAGGTACGGCGGCAGCGACTGCACGCGGGCGGCTGGGCGCATCGGCTAGAGCTCCTCCAGGGCGGCGGTGAAGGCGGGCGAGAACTCGCCCCGGTGGACGCGCTGTACCGGGCCGGTCAGGCGCACGTGCAGGTTCTCGTCGACGGCCACGACCAGCTCGCCGCCGTCGGTGTGGACCGTGACCGGGCTCTCGGCCCGCTTGGCAACGACCGCGGCGACGGCGGCGGCGCTCGACCCGGAGCCGGACGAGAGGGTCTCCCCCGCCCCGCGCTCCCAGACGCGCATGCGGATGTCGTGGCCGCCGAGCGGCTTGTAGAACTCGACGTTCGTGCGGTTCGGGAACCAGCCGTGGGTCTCGATCGGCGCGCCGACGACGGCCAGGTCGAGCCCGTCAACGCCCTCGCTCTCGATCACGCAGTGCGGGTTCCCGAGGGTCACGAACTGGTAGATCGGCGCCGGCGGCTCGCCCCCGTCCGGGCGATGATCCGGCCCCTCCAGGGCTGCCGAGCCGGCGTCGACCGTGACGCTCCCGCCGTCGACCGTTCCGGCGACGGTGCCCTTCGGCGTCTCGAGCGTGACCTCGGTGCGCCCGTCCCGGTCGGCCATGTAGCCGACGGCGATGCGGCTGCCGTTCCCGGAGAACTCGGCGTCGCTCCCGTCCGGGTTCAGGATCTGGACGCGCACGTGCCCCGGCCCGACCGGGTCGAGCACGAGGATGCCGTCGCTGCCCGCCCCCAGGTCGGCGTGACAGATGCGTTTCACGCGCGGCGGCGTCAGCGGCGCCGGGAGGTCGCCGCGCTCGATCACCAGGTACGCGTTCCCGGCCGCCTGCCACTTCTCGAACCGCATCGGCGCGGAGGATAACGGGCATGTGTTTTCCAGCGCGACGTCGTGGGTACATCGTATTACGATATAAACCACCCAAGAAAGGAGCACCATGAGCACCGTCCGGCACGAAAACGTGCGGACCGAGCCCCGGAACGGCGACGCGGGCGCACTCAGGTCATGGGACGGGATCCCGGCGAGGATCTTCCTCCAGCCCGTCGCGGCCCCGAGTGTCCTGGGCCTCTTCGGCTTCGGCGCAGCGACCTTCATGGTCGCGGCGAACCTGGCCGGCTGGTACGGGAGCACCACCACGTCGCCGCTCTTCCTGTTCCCATTCGCCGCCATCCTCGGCGGCGTTGCCCAGTTCACCGCTGGGATATGGGCGTACCGGGCACGTGACGCGCTCGCGACTGCGATGCACGGCACGTGGGGGTCGTTCTGGATCGCGTACGGGATCTTCTGGTTCCTCGTCGCGAACCACACGATCACGCCGCCGACGGGGAGCACCTTCGTGCCCCTCGGGTACTGGTTCATCGTCCTGGCGGCGATCACGCTCAGCGGGACGCTCGCCTCGCTGACCGAGAGCCTCTCGTTGTTCTCGGTTCTCGGCACCCTGACAGCAGGGTCGGTACTCCTCGCGATCAGCTATCTGATCGGGTCGAGCACCCTCCTGACGTGGGGCGGCTGGGTCCTCGTCGTCTCCGCCATCCTGGCCTGGTACACCGCCACGGCCATGATGCTCGCGGCGACGTCCGGACGCACCGTGCTGCCGCTGTTCAAGTGGTCGAAGTCGGCCAACAAGCCCGGCGCCGCACCGCTCGTCCCCGTGCAGTACGCGGAGGGTGAGCCCGGCGTGAAGATGGGCCAGTAGGCAAACCAGCGGTACGAGGGCTGCGGGGCCGTGCATCGGCCCCGCAGCCATCCGCGTATCCGAGACACCCGGAGGTATTCCGATGCCAGGCTGGTTCGTGCTTCTCGCGACAGCCCTGTGCGGCGCGGCAGGTGTGGGGCTCGTGGTCCGGGCCGCGCTGAGAACCCGGTCACGGACGCCCGTGCCGGCTGCAGTCACCTCACCCATGCGCCCGCGCCGGCTGCGGCCGGCGGGCAGGGCTGCGGCCCTCGCCGCGCCGCCCCCCGACGGCGACCATTCCCGCCTCGTCGGGTGGCGGTTCGGTCGACTCCTCGGAGCGGGCGTCGAGGCGCGACTTGCGCTCCGCCTCGCCGAACGCGTCGACATCGACATCCACGAGATCTTGAGCCTCGTGGGCGGCGGCTGCCCGGCGGCGCTCGCGGCCCGGATCGCAGAGCCGCTCTAGCGCTAGTGCGTGCCGGCGGCGGCGCCAAGCAGGACGACCGCCGCCAGAACCGCACAGACAAGCCCGAATCCGATCACGATCGGCCATGTCGCCGGCAGGCCGCCCACCAGCGCCAGCCCGGCGATGAGCGCGATCCCGATCAGGCGCATGCGGCTGACGGCGTGCGGCCGCGCATCCAGCAACCGGGCGCCCAGCCGGTCGGCCAGGAGCAGCGCCGAGCCGAGCGTACCCAGGAGCAGGACGGCCACGACGACCGACCCGACCATCCAGATCGCCCAGCCGGTCACGTCGCCCCAGGCGACGCCGATGAGGACGGCGACGGCCGCCGTCACGGGCGTGGCCGCCGCCAGGATCACGAGCGCGTCGCGGGCCTCGCGCACCGCGTCGTGCTCGCGCCGCCCGCCCATCTAGAGCGCGGCCTCGATCTCGGCTACCACGGCGGTGGGCTCGCGAGCGGCGTTCACCAGCCGCAGGCCCGGCGACCGCCGCATCCAGGTGCGCTGGCGCTTCGCGTAGCGGCGTGTGCGCACGACCAGGCGCCGCTCGGCCTCGGCCCGGTCGATCCGGCCCTCCAGGAGGTCGGTCACGTCCTGCAGGCCGTGGATCCGCTCGGCGGTGAGCGAGAACGGGCCGGCCGCGCGGGCGGCGCGCACCTCCTCCACGACGCCGCCGGTGAACATCGCCCGGGTGCGGCGCTCGATCCGCTCCGAGACGGCCGCAGCGGGCACGTCGAGCCCGATCACCGTCGTCGGATGACGGACGTCGTCGCTCCACAGGCTGTCGCGGTCGGGGGCAAGGCTCGATCCGGCCGCATGCAGCTCGAGCGCGCGCACGACCCGGCGGCGGTCGTTCGGATGCACGGCGACGGCCGCGGCCGGGTCGGCGGCGACCAGGCGGGCGTGGGCCGCCGCGGCGCCCTCGCCGGCGTAGA
>DASUHM010000038.1 GCA_036273515.1 Gaiellales bacterium | reverse complement strand
GATCAGCGTCCGCTCGAACTGGCCCATGTTCTCCGCGTTGATGCGGAAGTAGGCCTGCAGCGGCAGCTCGACGTGGACGCCCGGCGGCACGTAGATGAACGAGCCGCCCGACCACACGGCCGAGTTCAGCGCCGCGAACTTGTTGTCGTTGTAGGGGATGACCGTGCCGAAGTGCTCGCGGAAGATGTCCTCGTGCTCGCGCAGGCCCGTGTCGGTGTCGGCGAAGAGGACGCCCTGGTCGGCGAGATCCTTCTGGAGGTTGTGGTAGACGACCTCGGACTCGTACTGGGCGCCGACGCCGGCGAGCAGCTTGTTCTTCTCGGCCTCGGGGATCCCCAGCTTGTCCCACGTCTCCTTCATGCCCGGCGGCAGGTCGTCCCAGCTCGTGGCCTGCTCCTCGACGGGCTTCAGGTAGTAGTAGATGTTCGAGAAGTCGATCCGGCCGAGGTCGCCGCCCCACTTCGGCAGCTCGCGCTCGACGAAGTGGCGGTAGGCCTTGACCCGGAACTCGGTCATCCACTCCGGCTCGGACTTGTGCGCCGAGATCTCGCGGACGACCTCCTCGGAGATCCCCTTCTGGGTCTGGAAGAAGGGGACGAGGTCGTCGTGGAAGCCGTACTTGTACTCGCCCAGGGCAGTGGCCTGGGCCTCTTCGGGGGTCAGCTCGGTTCTAGCCAACGGGAACCGCCTCCTCGTCGACGCCGAACGCGGCGTAGCCGTCGCGCTCGAGCTCGTCGGCCAGCTCGGGCCCGCCCGTGCGGGCGATCCGGCCGTCGACGAGCACGTGGATGACGTCGGGCTTGATGTAGTGGAGCAGCCGCGCGTAGTGCGTGATCACGAGGACGCCCATCTCCGGCCCGGACAGCTTGTTCACGCCCTCCGAGACGATGCGCAGCGCGTCGATGTCGAGCCCGGAGTCGGTCTCGTCCATGATCGCGAGCTGCGGCCGCAGGATGGCCATCTGGAGGATCTCGACCCGCTTCTTCTCGCCGCCCGAGAAGCCGTCGTTCAGGTACCGCGACGTCATCGAGCGGTCGATCTTCAGCATCTCCATGTTCTCCTGAAGCACCTTGCGGAACTCCGGGATGCGGATCGGGTTCTCCTCGCCGTCGGCCCCGCGCCGGTGCGCGTTCACGGCCATCCGCAGGAAGTTCGCGACGGTGACGCCCGGGATCGCGCTCGGATACTGGAACGCGAGGAAGATGCCGAGCCGCGAGCGCTCGTCCGGCTCGAGCTCGAGCACGTCGGTGCCGCGGAACGTAACGGAGCCCTCCGTGACCTCGTAGGCCGGGTGGCCCATGAGGATGTGAGCGAGGGTGGACTTGCCGGAGCCGTTCGGCCCCATGATGGCGTGCACGCTGCCCCGGTCGATGTCGAGGTCGATCCCGCGAAGGATCTCCGCGCCGTCGATCGTGGCATGCAGATTACGGATGCTCAGGTCTGGCATTAAGTCCTTCAATTTCGGGGAGATACTGCATCCAAACCGAATTGGACGCGCCATCGAAGTGTAGCCAACGGGGGTTTTCCCCGTTCCGGAGGTCTGCTACCCTGGAGGCACAATGCCGTTCCAACTCGGTCTCCCCGAAGTCATCCTCGTCCTGGTCGTCGCGCTCCTCTTCCTCGGCCCCAAGCGGCTGCCCGAAGCGGGCCGCTCGCTGGGCAAGGGCATCCGCGAGTTCAAGGACGGGATCACGGGCAACGACGATCACGACAGCGGCTCGACGAGCCAGGCCTCGGCGCTGAACCCGCCGCAGCCGAACTACACGCCGCCGCAGTCGTATACGCCGCCACCGGCGTACGTCCCGCCCGACCAGACTCCTCGCGCGAGCGAGTAATCCGCAATGGCGCGGATCAAGCGCGCACAGCCAGACGACGAGCTCACGCTCGTCGAGCATCTGGATGAACTGCGCACGCGGCTGATCGTCTCGATCTCGGTGCTCGTGGTGGCGGTCTCGGCCGCCTATTACGAGAACCACCGGATCTACCACCTGCTGACGAGTGCCCTGCCGGAGGGCCACCGCAAGCTGTACACCTTCGCCCCGGGCGAGGCGTTCTTCAACGCGATCACGATCTCGGTGTACGCCGGGCTGCTGATCAGCCTGCCGATCCTGAGCTACCAGTTCTACGCGTACATCATCCCGGCGTTCTCGGAGGAGTCGCAGAAGACGATCCGGCCGATGCTGCTGCTGATCCCGGCCCTCTTCCTGATCGGCGTCGTCTTCGGCTGGTTCATCGTCGTCCCGGCCGCCCTCAAGTTCCTCGTGAACTACAACAGCAGCGTCGTCCACTACTTCCCGAGAGCGAGTGACTTCATCCACTTCGTGGCGTACACGGAGCTCGCGATGGGGCTGGTGTTCGAGCTGCCGGTCGTGATGATGATGCTCGGCCGCGTCGGCATCCTGCGCTCGTCGGTGATGAAGCGGCGCTGGCGCGAGGCGGTCGTCGTCCTCGCGGTGATCGCGGCCGCTCTCCCCGGCACCGACCCTGTCACGATGACGGCGGAGTACCTGCCGATGCTGCTGCTCTACTGGATCTCGTACTTCCTGGTGAAGGCCGTCGAGCCCAAGCGCGGCATCTCCGACATCCTCTCCGAGCCCTTCGCGTGATCCTGCGGGCCGACTGGGTCGTCCCGATGGACGGCCCGCCGATCGCCGACGGCTGCGTGGAGATCGAGGACGGCCGCATCACCGCCGTGCGCCCGGCGAACGGCGACGACGGCGAGCGCCACCAGAATGCCGTGATCCTGCCCGGCCTCGTGAACGCGCACACCCACCTCGAGTACACGGCCATGGCGGGCTTCGGCGACGGGATGCCGTTCACGCCCTGGATCGCCGACCACATCCGCCGCAAGGACACCCAAACGCTCGCCGACCTCCTCGACCAGGCCCGGGCCGGGGCGGCCGCCTGCCTGGCCGGCGGCGTCACGACCGTGGCGGACTGCTGCTACGCCGGTACCGTCGCCCGGGCGGCAGGCGAGGCCGGGCTGCGGGCGATCGTCTACCTGGAGGGATTCAGCGTCTGGGAGGGGCTCGAGGGCCGGATCGAGGCTGCGCTCGACGCCCTGCCCGTCACGGAGCTCGTCACCGCCGGCGTGTCGCCGCATGCCCCCTTCACCGTCACGCACGCCGACTACGCCATGCTGGTGGCGCTCGCCCGCCGCCGCGGGCTGCCGGTCGCCACCCATCTGCTCGAATCGACCCGCGAGACCGAGCACCTGGACGCCTTCGGCGCCGTGCTCGGCCCCGACACGGTGGCGATCCACGCGGTGTTCGTGGACGAGGCCGACATCGCCCTCCTGGCCGAGCTCGACGTGCCGGTCGCGCACTGCCCCCGCTCGAACGCCCTGCTCGGATGCGGCATCGCGCCGCTGACGGACCTCCTCGAAGCGGGGGTGCGGGTCGGCCTCGGCACCGACTCGCCGTCGTCGGCGATCGACTTCGACATGTGGGCCGAGATGCGCACGGCGATCATGCTGCAGCGGGCCCGCACCGGCCGGGCCGACGCGCTCTCGGCACAGACGGCGCTCGAGCTGGCGACGACGAGAGCGGCAGCGGCGATCGGGCTCGCGGACACGGTCGGGTCGCTGGCGCCGGGGAAGGCCGCCGACCTGCTCGTCCTCGACATGACCGGCTCGGCGTTCCTGCCCTGGGACGACCCGGTCACGGCCGCCGTCTACGGGGGGTCGCCGGGGCGGGTCGCACTGACGATGGTCGCGGGCGAGATACGCTACAGACGTGGCGAGCGGGATGTTCTCGCCGCCACCGCCGCCCGGGCGAAGATGATCCAGGCACCCTTGGGCTGATCCAGTGCTCTTCGAACGCATCCGCCGTACGCAGAAGCCGGTCTTCCTCTTCCTGGCAGTGATGTTCGGGGTGGGCTTCGTCGCGCTCGGCATCGGCCAGGGCGCGAACAGCATCAACATCGGCGATCTCTTCAGCAGCAGCAGCTCGAGCGGCACGTCGATCTCCGACCTGAGCTCGCGGGTGCAGTCGCACCCCAAGGACTCCGGGGCGTGGCTGCAGCTGGCGCGGGCCTACCAGGCCGACAAGCAGAACAGCCAGGCGATCTCGGCGTACACGACCTACCTTGGCCTGAAGCCGAACGACCAGTCGGCGCTCGCGGCCACCGCCGGCCTGCTCGAGACGCGCGGCTCGACCGACGCGTCCAAGGTGCAGCAGGCCCAGGCGGCCGCGCAGGCCTACACCCAGATCGGCACCGCCACCGCCGCCAGCTCGCTCGCGCTCGCGCCGGCGCTGACCCACCCGCTGATGACGACGCTCGCCCAGCCGGCGACGACGATCGCCCAGACGCTCGAGTCGGGCGCGGTCTCCGACTTCGCCCAGGCGCTGGGCTACCGCCAGAAGCTCGCCAAGCTCTCGCCGCACAACCCCTCGTACCAGTTCTTCGTGGCCCGCGACGCCTACGCCACGCAGTCCTACGCGACCGTGGCGACGGCGCTCGAGCGCTACCTGGCGCTCAGCCCGAACATGCCGAAGGCGCAGCGCGTGCAGATCCAGAAGCAGATCGCACAGTTCAAGCTGCTCGCGCAGTCGACGCCGAGCTCGAGCAACCCGGCCGGCCCGACACCCTGACCGCTGACCGGGCCGCTGGCTAGATTCGGCCCGTGATCAAATACCTGGGCTCGAAGCGCACGCTGGTGCCCGTCATCGGCGCGCTGGCCGCGGCGCTCCCGGCCCGCACGGCGGTCGACCTCTTCGCCGGGACGACCAGGGTCGGCCAGGAGCTGCGCCGCCGCGGCCTGCGGGTCGTCTCGAACGACGTCACGGCCTTCGCAGAGGCGTTCGGCCAGGCGTACATCGCCGCCGGCGAAGGCGTCGACCGCGGCCGCCTGAAGCGGCTGCTGGCCGGGCTCGCGGCGCTGCCGCCACTCGACGGCTACGCGACCGAGACCTTCTGCCGCGCCTCGCGCTACTTCCAGCCGCAGAACGGCATGCGCATCGACGCCGTGCGCGCCGGGATCGACCGGCTGGAGCTCGACGCGGTCGAGCGGGGCCTGCTCCTGACGAGCCTGGTCGAGGCGGCCGACCGGGTCGACTCCACCTGCGGCGTGCAGATGGCCTACCTGAAGCGGTGGGCGCCGCGGGCCGCCAACCTCCTCGAGTTGCGCGAGCCGGCGGCGATCGCCGGGCCGGCGGGCTCGGTCACGTGCGCCGACGCGAACGAGCTCGCGGCGGCGCTCACGGGGATCGACCTGGCGTACGTCGACCCGCCGTACAACCAGCACTCGTACCTCGGCAACTACCACGTGTGGGAGACGCTCGTGCGCGGCGACGAGCCGGAGCACTACGGCGTCGCCTGCAAGCGGGCCGACTGCCGCACCCGAAAGAGCGCCTACAACTCCCGCCGCGACGCCTGGGCGGCGCTCGACGACCTGATCGGACGCCTGCCGACGCCGTGGATCGTCGTCTCGCTCTCGGACGAGGGCTTCCACGACCCGGCCGCGGTCGAGGAGGCCTTGAGCGAGCGCGGGCACGTGGGCGTCCTGCACGTCGACTTCAAGCGCTACGTCGGCGCGCAGATCGGCATCCACAACCCGGCCGGCGAGCGGGTCGGGCAGGTGTCGCACCTGCGCAACACCGAGTGGATCCTCGTGTGCGGCCCCGACCGGCGGGCCGTCGACGCCGCTATCGGGTCAGCTCCGCCGCCCGCCGTGCCTCGAGCTCGTACGGGTTCCGCTCGTAGCCACGCCACAGGTAGGACAGCGGCATCGCGGCCGGCCGGTGCTGCATCTGCCACACGTGGCAGAGCTCGTGCGTGACCAGGTCGTCCTGCTCGGCCCCCGCGACCGGCCGACGCAGCAGGATCAGCCGATGGGTGGCGTAGCCGTCGAAGCGCGCGAACCAGGGCAGCCGGTAGAGGGCCGGACAGGCGACGACGCGCACCCGCCCGATCCGCACCGGGCGCGGGTAGAGGTCGAGGGTGTCGAGGCGGGCGCGGGCGCGCTCGACCGCCGCCCGGGCCGCCGCGGTCACGAGATGCCGGACGGGTTGAACACGAGCCAGACGCCGCCGTCCTGGCCGCGGGTGAAGCTGAACCGGTAGAGGTCGGGCGCAGTCAGCCCGTCGACGGTGGTCGCCTCGGCGGCGGACATCTGGCTCGGCAGCGGCGGCTTGGCCTCTGGCAGCGTGGCCGAGATGGGCTGGGAGAGCGCCTCGGAGAGCTGGCTGCGCAGGAAGAGGTAGACGAAGCTCGCCTTCTCACCCGAAGCCGGCGGCATGTAGGTCACGACCGTCTGGATCGACGGCTCGTAGTGGAACGTGTAGAGCGCCAGCTGGAGCGCCTCGCGGCGCAGGAGCCGGGTGCGCGCGAGCGAAGGCTGCCCACTTGCGATCGCGCAGCCCGCGCCCAGGCCACACAGCTCGTAGGTGACGCTGTTCGCGGCCGGGATCACGTCGTAGCTCGTCTGGCCACCGTTGGGGTAGGCCACGGCATAGTCGGTGATGATCAGGCTGTTCTGGAACGACGGCGGGATCGAGGCCTTCACCGCCACCAGCTCCTGCCCGTTCGGCAGGTGGTAGGTCGAGGAGACGTACGTCGCGATCTGGTGCACCTGGTCGGCCGCGAAGCCCTCCGGCCGGAAGCCGTTCCAGGCCGCCGGCCGCGACCCGTCGCCGCCGGCGCTCGACCTGGACGTGTCGCTCGAGAACGCGAACACGAGGAACACGGCGATCGCCACGCCGACGATGGCCGCGAGGATGAAGTAGGCCAGGACGAACTTGCTGCGGTAGGGCCGCCGCTCGATCACACCATCGGCCACGAGGACTCCTCGAGCAGGTCGACCTCGGGCACCTTCAGATCGAGCGAGTCGAGGAGCTCGACCACCTCGTCGCCGTGCAGCTCGCGCCGCTCGACGAGCACCCCCGCCACCCGCTCGACGCCTTCGCGGTTCGCCTCGATCAGGACGTGCGCGGCCACATACGCCTGGCCGAGCAGCTGGGCGGCGGTCGTGCGCTTGCCGCGCTCCGAGAGGACACCCGCGATCGGGTCGATGTCGAGCGGCCCGCCGCCGCCGGACTGGCGCATGATCTGGAGGCCGATGCGCTCGAACCGCTTCAGGATCCGGTCGCGGGCCTCCTCGCGCTCCTCCTCGGTCTTGTAATTGCCGTTCACGTCGACGGGCTCGGGGCCCATGGCGCATGAGCCGACCATCCAGGCCGCCCGCGCGGTCGCGCTCATCACGTCGCCGCCGACGCCGGTGGAGTTCTCCCGGTAGAAGACGCGCTCGGCGGCCATCGCGCCCAGCGTCCACACCAGCCGGCCCATCTCCTCGTGGCGCCAGGAGCTGAACCGCTCCTCCTTCTCGAGCGCCTGGTGGTGGCCGAGCGACTGGCCGCGCTTGCGGATCGAGATCCGGGTCGACTCGACGCCCTTCATGTAGACGTGGCTCGCGACTGCGTGGCCGGCCTCGTGGATGGCGACGGCGCGCGTCTCCTCGGGGATGTACTCGACGTTCACGGCCGTGCCGGACTCGACCGTGGTCATCGCCTCGACGATGTCGTCCCACGAGAAGAACGCTCGGCCCTCGTAGTGGGCGTGAGTCAGGGCCATGGAGCACACCTGCTCGACCATCGCCGGCGAGTAGCCGTTGGTGATCCGGGCCAGCTCGTCGCGGCGCTTGGACGTGTCGAGGTCGTCGTCATGGTCGACCTTGGCCAGGTAGAGGTCGAAGATGTCCTTGCGGTCGTCCTTGGTCGGCGTGCGGAACCACACGTGCCGGCCCATCCGGCCCGGCCGGATCAGCGCGGGATCGAGCGCCTCGATCGGGGCATTGCAGGCGCCGATGAAGTAGATCTGCTCGCGGGCCGGCCGCGGCTTCGGCAGCCGCAGCTTCATCCGCCCGATCCGCTGCGGGATCACGTAGGTGGCGTCGAGGAACGAGTTGAGCTTGCTCGTGCCCGTCTTGCGCAGGAACCGGGGCTCCCCGATGCCGTCCATGACCACGAGGAGCTGGTTCAGGGCCAGCTGCCCGCCGCCGAACATCCCGCCCATGCCGCCGGGGAAGGCGGCGCGCACGACCGCGCCCAGGCCGGAGCGTCCCTCGCGCGTCGCCTCGAAGCGCTCCTCGAACAGCCGCTCGCGCCAGCGGCGCGTCTCGAGGATGAGGTCGCCGGTGGGCGTCAGGGCGCCGTCGCGGCCGAAGAAGCACAGATCCTCGATGGTCGCCGGGAACGGGTCTGTGACCATCCCGGCACCGAGGCTGGCGCGGCGCATGCCAACGGCGTCGATCTCGTCGATGAAGACGATGCACTGGCCGCCCCACTTGCGCGCGAGCTTCTTGGCCCGCCGGGCCAGGAGCCGCACGGTGATCGCGTCCATGCCGAGGAACATGCCGGCGAAGCCCGATCCCGGGATCGACACGAACGGGCAGTTGAACCCGGTGGCGATCGCCTTGGAGAGCATCGTCTTGCCCGTGCCCGGCGCGCCCAGCATGAGCAGGCCGCGCTCGCGTTTGCCGCCGGCCTGCTCGAACGCCTCGCCGGACTGCCACAGGGTGACGACGCGGCGCACCTCCTCCTTGGCCTCGGCCTGACCGCGCACGTCGTCGAGGTTCACGCCCCAGTCCGCGTCGCCCGGCTCGTAGGAGCGGATCTGGCTCGCCGCCATGAGCAGGAACGGGCCGAAGAAGATCAGGAAGTTGGCCAGGAAGAGCAGCGGCAGCTGCAGGGCGAGCCCGATCAGCACCGCGGCCGGGGACTGCCCGCCGAAGGCGTTCGAGAGCCACGAGTCGCCGAACGCCCACAGGCTGATCTGGTAGACGACGTAGCCGATGACGGCGAGGAGGACGATCCATACCGCCAGCCGGTACCAGAAGCGCCAGAACCAGACCCGGCGGCGGGCGATCACGTCCTCCTGCTGCAGCGCCTTGTCGGCGCCGAACAGGCTCGGCCAGGGGATGAACCAGCGGAACACGATGTCGACGAGGCCGCGGAACGCGATCACCTCGATGAACGTCCAGAAGAGCGCCCACGGCACGCTCAGGCCGGCGTGGGAGTGGAACCAGACGAACGCGGCCGGGCTGGTGAGGACGGCGACGATGGTCGCCGCGCGGGTCAGCTTGCGCAGGTCGCGGGCGAGGCCCGAGCTTCCTGTGCCTCCCGGTGCGAACAGGCGGACGGGCTCGTCGCTGGCCATTCGCCAAGTGTACTGGTGGACTTTCCGACCGGAAGGGAACCCCGCTGACGTTTTCCCCGTCTGAAGTGGCGTCGACTGCGAAGGGGTGCGCGATGACGGGGATGCGGCGAGCGACGGTGGCGGTGGCGGCGACGGTGGTGCTCTCGGGGCTCGCCGGCGCGGCGGCGGGATGTGCGGGAGGCGCGGGGAGCGCCGGGTCGGCAGGGGCTGGAGGCGGCGGCGTCACGGCCGCCAAGCGCAGCCTCGCCCCGGTGGACGGCCAGGCGCTCGGCGCGAGCGCGGCTCCGCTGTTCGGGAGCGAAGGATCGGCCAGGACTGCAGCGGGGCACTCCGCCGGCGCGCGCGCCGACGTCTCGGTGCCCGTGCCCACGGCGGTCATCAAGACGGCGAGCCTCGACCTGCGCGTCGCGCACGGCAAATTCGGCGACGCGATGAACGCCGCGACGAACGTCGCCCTGCGGTTCGGCGGCTACGTCAGCCGGCGCACGTCGTTCGGCACGAAGCTGCACGACGGGACGATCGTCATGCGCGTCCCTGCGGGCCGCTTCGACCGCGCCCGCATGGCCGTCGAGCGGCTGGGGCGGCCGACCAACGAGGTCGTCTCCGGCCGCGACGTGACCCGCCAGGTCGTGAATCTGGGCGCCCGGCTGGGGAACCTCGAGTCGCAGCAGCGGGCGCTGCGCGCGCTCATGCGCCGGGCGGTGTCGGTGTCGGACACGATCCGCGTGCAGGGTGTCCTGCAGGGCGTGGAACTGCAGATCGAGGAGATCCAGGGGGAGCTCAACTACCTGCACGACCGCACGTCGATGTCGACGATCTCGATCGCCGTCCACGAGGCCGGCAGGCGGCCCGTGCCGCCACAGCACGCCTCTGCCATCTGGAAGGACGGCGCCCGTGCCGCGCACGCGGCCACCGAGGTGGTCGGGGCCGTCATCGTCGGCGCCGGCTACGTGATCCCGCTCGCCATCCTGGCCCTGCTGGCCGTGCTCGTCGGCCGGCTCGTGGCGCCGTGGGTGGCCCCTCTCGCCGCCCGCCGGCGGACCCCGGCGGCGACCCCGCCCGACGACTGAGCGCCGGGCGGGGTTCCGCTGGATGGGGCCCTACAGGACCGTGATCGTCGTCGACCCGCTCGTGCAGCCGGTCTTCGTCGCGGTGATGGTGATCTTGCCGGCCTTCTTCGGGAGCAGCTTGAAGGAGACGCTGCCGCCGGAGCCGGTCTTCTTCGACGCAGCCGTGAGACCCGCGCCGCTGACCTTGACGGTCACGCCGGCGATGGCGTGGTTGCGCGCATCCTTGGTCGTGATCGTCACGGTCTTGGTGGTCTTGTGCACCATGATCGACGTGTTCGAGGCGACGGCGATCTTCAGGGGCAGCTTGAACGACAGCGGCGCGGAGAACGTGCCGGTGTTCGAGTCGGCGTCCTTGGCCGCCACGTGCCAGTAGAGGGTGCCGCCGTTCGTGTAGTCCGTCGTCATGGACTCGAGCGTCGGCGCCGCGGTGGCGTTGTCGGTCAGGATCGACTCGACGACGCTCGCGAACGAGCCGTCCGAGTTCGTGAGCGGCGAGGTCGACACCTCGACGAGGTACTGCTTCGCGCCCGGCTTCGGCGTCCAGGCGAACGAGAAGTTGTGCAACGTCCCGTTGCCCTGGTTGATCTCACCGGTCGGCGCCGCGATCGCCCGCTGGAAGCTCTGCAGGTCGGACCAGGCACCGTGGATGGTCGACCCCGAGCCGGTCGGGAAGTTGGCCCGCACCTCCCACGTGAAGGGCAGCTCGCCGGTCTGGGTGAGCAGCGCCGTGGCGGTCGTATCGAGGTTGTTGCCGTTCGTGCAGCTCATCGTCGGCGAGCAGTTCAGCTGGACGTCGTAGGAGACGGCGCCCGGCACGGGATTCCAGCGCCAGACCGGGATCGAATCGCTCGTCGTCGGGTTGTATGGCGCCGTGATCCCGCTGAACGTCGGGGCGGGCAGGGTCTTCGTGAACTGACCCGTGGTCGACCAGGCCAGGCCGTTGCCGGCCCGATCGACGGCCTGGACGCGCCAGTAGAGCGTCTGGCCGGCCGGATAGGTCGTGTTCGACGTGTATGACGACTCGGCCAGCGCGTTGATGGAGTTCGTGCCGACGTTCTCGAGGCAGCTCGGGCCGGGGCTCTGCTGGTCGCAGGTGAACTGCGCCGCGGTCGAGACCTCGAGGTGGTAGTAGTAGGCACCCTCGACCGGGCTCCACTGGAAGGCCGGCTGCGTCGTGACCGTGGCCTGGCTGGCAGGCGTGATCAGCGTCGGTGCGACCGACTGCTTCTGGAAGTCCTGCGCGGCCGCCGAGTTGACCGGGTCGCCGACCGCGCCGGCGCCGTTGGCCTGCGTCGCCGGGAGAACGGCCCAGTAGTACTTCGAGCTCGTGTCGGGGTACGTCGTCCACTGCCCGAGCCCGCCACGCGGTGCGTAGGCCGGGATCTTCGTGAACGCGTAGTCGATGACGTGCTGGAAGTTCGGGTCGGTGGCGACGATGACGAAGTAGCTCTGCTTGCCGGAGATCGGGTTCCAGGTGAAGAGCGGCATCCGCACGTTGCCCGAGTCGGCGGCCGGCAGGAGGTAGTCGCCGGAGCCGAGGTAGTTGGCGTTACAGGACGGCGTGCAGGCGCCGCCGGTCGGGTAGCCGGTGAACGTGAACGCGGCGTCCGAGCCGTTCTGCGGCCCGATGTACGCCCAGTCGCCGTAGACGAGGTCTCCCTTCGTGCTCGTCCCGCGCTCGGCGCGGACGCGCACGCAGTACTGGCCGCCGACCACGAGGGCCGTGCTGCCGTCCTGGGCGACGTTGTGCGAGTTGTTGAACGGCTTGCCGAGGTTCCAGTTGTCGCCGAGCGGCGTCCACGACGTGGAGGCGGTCTCGACGTCCCACTGCTTGGAGTTGTCGGCCGTGTAGTCGCATGCACCGGGGAAGTTCGCGTCGTTCCAGGGGGTCACGTCGACCTCGTAGCTGGCCGCGCCCGGGACGGGATCCCACGACACGATGGGCTCGTCGGTCGAGACGCCGCCGGCGCTCCAGGTGAGCGGGGCGTCGGTGTCGTCGCGCATCGCGAGGTTCGCGATCGACGACGGGCCCGGGTCGTAGTTGATCGTGAAGGTGTCCGCCGGAGACGCCTGCGGATCGGTGTAGTAGCTCCAGTCGCCGGGGTTGTTGTTCGCGTCGTACGGGCGCACGCGCCAGTAGTAGGTGTCGGCGGGCAGGAGCACCGTCGGCGTCAGCGAGGTGCCGACCGTGGTGCCCGAGCAGCACACACGCGAGCCCGACGCCCAGTTCTGGTCGGAGTTGACCTCGACCTCGTACTTGGCGGCGCCCTGCACCGGCGTCCACGAGAACTGCGGGTCGAACACCTGCGGGTTGGGATCGAGGTCGGTCAGGGTGAGCGTGGTCGAGTCCGGCCACGTCCAGGTGAAGTTGTACACCTGCGACTGCGTGCCGAGGTGACCCTCGGCGTCGATCGGCGTGACCGCCCAGTAGTAGGTGCCGCTTGCCAGCCGGCTGGCCGGCGAGTAGGCGGTCGCGGACGTCGTCGTCGGCTCATCCACCGTCGGATATCCGGCGACCAGCGAAGAGAGGTTGGGATCGCTCGAGATCGACACTCGGTACTTCTGCGCACCGGGCACCGCCGTCCACCGCAGCAGGAACGGATCCGGGTAGACGATGCTGTCGCCGTCCTGCGGCGACACCGCCGTCGCGACGTCCGCCCAGTCGACCGTGAACGACCGCGGCGCCGACCAGGCGCCGTTCGAGCTCGTCCCGCCTGCGCGCACGCGCCAGTAGTACGTGCCGCTCTGAAGGGCCGTGGTGGGGGCGAAGCGGGTGTTCTTCGTCGTGCCGCTCGTGACGATCGACGTGAAGCCGCTCGTCCCCGAGATCTGGATGTCGTAGTGATCGGCGCCGCTCACGGCCGACCAGACGAAGGTCGGCGAGGTGTCGACGGTCTGGCCCGCTGAGGGCGACGACAGGGTGGGTGCGGCGAGGGTCGCGTAGCTGGGTGCGACGACGACGAGAAGCGCGAGCATTGCGGCCAGCAAGATCGCGGGGCGGTGATGTCGGGACAGACGGCGGATCGGGTGCTCCTGACTGCGGCGGGACTGGTGAAATACGTACGACGACGTATCTCACTAGTGCCTAGTCAGGGGCACAGGTGCAATGACCCGTATGCGGTAGATGCCGGTGACGCCGGCGCCGCCGGGCTCACTCGCCCTGATTGCCGCCCTCGCCCTGACCCTGGCCGTTCTGGCAGGGGACGAGCGTGGCCGGCGTGCCGGTCATGTCGGTGCTGTTGCCGGCGACGTCGGTCACGGTGACGTTCACCGAGATCGAGCCGGCGGACAGCGAGCTCGCGTCGATGCAGCCGACGACGACGTGGCCGTCGCCCGCGCTCGCCGATCCGGTGGCGGTCGTGCTGCCGTCGGACAGCGTGACGGTGACGAGGTCGCTCGGGTCAGGCGCCTGGTTGAAGGCCACGAACACCTTCACGCACGACGCGTCGTTCTGCTTGATCGTGTTCGGCGGCGGGCCGACGACATAGGCGACGGCGGGAGCCGGCGGAGCTTCGGTGTCCTTGATCAGCGAGCCGCTGAACGTCGTCGTGACGCCGTTCCCATCGACGATCGTGCCGGTGATCGGGATCGTCCCGTCGGCCAGGCTGCTCAGGTCGGCCGTCCACGACAGCTGGTCGCTGCCGCCGGACTGGGCCGGCAGGTCGATCCCGCCGACGGAGATCGAGATCTGGTCGGCCGGGTCCGTCGGGCCGGCGAACGTCGCGACGATCGTGGCGGCGGTCTGCGTGGCCGCGTTGACGTAGCCGGCCGGGTTGTCGGGGCCT
>DASUHM010000037.1 GCA_036273515.1 Gaiellales bacterium | reverse complement strand
TCTGCGGCCATGAGCCAGCCGAACAGCTCGTAGACGGTGGCGTCACCAGAGGGTCGGCCGAGTCTCACCGCCCGCGCATACGAGGGATAATCTGTCTTGTGATCGCTGAGGCACACCACGGCGCGTGCGTGTGACGTCGCCTCGATTCCTGGCGCCGTCACCGTGCGCTCACTGCAATCGCGAGACGCGCACGACTTCCGACGAGTGCTGCGCAGAGTGCTGGCAGCCGAAGACCGAGAGGGCGGCGGCGCGGCTCGAGCGGATGTTCCCGCCGAAGACGGATCCACCGCCCCGGATCAGCGACATCCCGGGCGCCGTCCTCGAAGCCGTGCTCAGGCTGTTCCGGCCGCTCTAGACGACGTCTCATCTTGCCGTCTTGAACTGTCGACGGCGGGCGAGGTGCATCCCCTGGCACATGTGGTCGCGCGTGTCGGGATGAGCAGCACAGCCGACGGCCTCCGACGACGTGATCATGGCACCCCACAGCTCCGAGATCTGCCACGGCCAGCGGCACGGCCCGTACGTGATCGTGCGACCGCCCTTGAGAACGACGATGAGATCTCCGCTGCTACCGCAGCTGTGCGGCTGGTCGAGCGGGGCGGGCAGCGGCGGACGCACGAAATCGCGAACGAGCGCCAGCGGCAGCTCATCCGCGCGCCGCGGTCGAGGGACGAAGAGTGGCCCGGTCGGCCCCTCGGGCACGGGCTGGAGATGGATCGACCGGATCTGGTCGTACCCGGCGTTGATCTGTCCGGACGACGTGCTGAGGAGGCCCGAGCTTCCGAGCCAGACCACGCCGACGACGACCGCCCCGACGACGAAGCCGGCACCGAAACCACGTTGTGACAGGCGCGACAACTCATCGGTTAGACGACGCCCGTGCCCGGTTGGTTCGGCCCCGTCAAGCCACCCGATCCGCCTCATCGTCGTAGCCCCGGGCGCGCAGCCAGCGCTCGAGCCGGACGACCGCCACCCGGTCGTGCCGGCCGATCCCGTCGAGGAGGTCGATCAGCTCCCGGGCATCCCGCAGGAGCAGGTAGCGGTCATCGGCCGCGTACTTCGCGAACCAGCGCACGGCCGCCTTGTCGTACAGCACCGGCTTGTCCTCGCGGATGAGGAAGAGCAACGAGAGCGCATCCGCGAGGCCGACCTGGCGCAGCTCGGCGGCCACGGCCAGCGCCACGTGGGCGTTGCCCGACCTGAGCGCGCGCCGGAACCGCGCGTAGGCGTGCCCCTGGGACGTCATCGAACACATGTTCGCATACCCGAACGGCGCCCCACGCGCCGAAGTGCTACGCGACCTGACCGGCCAGCGAGCGGCGGATGAGGTAGACGGATCCGGCGAACGGCACGAATGCGGCGACGACGCCGATCACGCGGTCGCCGCGGAACACGATGGCTATCACGGCGAGGATTCCCCCCGCGAGCCCGAGTGCCAGTCCCGCCGAGGCGCCCGCGAGGCCGATCCGGCTCCACCCCACTCGCTCGGGCACGACCGTCCCCAGCACCAACCCGGCCGCGCTGGCTGCGGCCGTACCGACCGCCCACCTGCCGAACCGACTCGTCGGCCACACCATCGCCATACCGCCCCCCATGCTTCGAAGCTGCCCGCCCGAGCCAGAGTCTACCGAGCCGGGCAGTTGGGTAGATACGGGCTGTGGCTGTGTCCCCGGCCCACCCCCACGCGCCGCGCCGACGAGCTCGGTCCCGGAGGCGGCGGGCCCGCGCACACGTCATCCACCACCTGATCACCTACCTCGTCTGGGCGGTCTACGTCGGAGTGGGCGTGGCCGTCGCCGGCTCCAACGGCTACCTCGGGCACCTGTCCCACGCCGCGCCCGTCGTCTGGGCAGCGGGTGCGGTGCTTGCCTGGCCACTCGTGTTCATCGAGTGAGCGACCGCGCTTGTAGGATCGAGGCCATGCCGTTCACGCGCCTGAATCTGAAGCGCGACCCTGAGGACGTCGGGCCGAGGTTCGACGGCTCGCCCGACCTCGAGTTCCGGTTGGCGACCGTCATGCTCGAGCTCGAGCGATCGGGCCTCTGCTACCAGCGCATCCCGCCCGGCTACCGGTTCCCGTATGGCCACACGCACAGCAGGCAGGAAGAGGTGTACGTCGCGGTGCGCGGGAGCGGCAGGATGAAGCTCGGCGAGGAGGTCGTCGAGCTCAGGGAGTGGGATGCGGTCCGTGTGCCGCCCGGCACGTGGCGCGGCTACGAGGCCGGGCCGGACGGCCTCGAGCTGATCGTCATCGGCGCCCCCAATCTCGGCGAGAACCCGCGCGGCGACGTCGAGGGCGAGCGCGACTGGTGGACTGACTAGTCCAGGTGGTCGGCACGACGTGCGAGCGTTCCCGATCGCGGAGGGTAGATGCGTTATGGAGCGGTCCGCCGCCGGGTCCGTGCTCGCCGACGGCCCGCTCCCTGACAAATGCCGCTCCAACGTAACCGGGTAAGCTGAGGCACGCCGAAGGTCGTCGGCGCGGGCACCTCCCCAGGATGCAACCATCCCGCCGACGACCTTTCGCCTTGGCGAGCAACAGGCTTCGTCTTGTGGGGGGTGTCGAGCAGCCCGAACCTGATCTTGACCCGCTCCGGTTGACACCTTGAGAGTTGGCGGCGTGGCCGTCGACGAGAGGATGACTCACGCGAACGCTTGACTAGACCGAGGGTTGACCGTCCTGGGCGTCTTGGGCGGCGGCCAATTGGAGCGCCTCAGGCAGGGTGGCTCGACGCCCCTCCATGAAGATGGCGTAGACGAACCGGCCTTCGCGCCAGATGTAGTAGGCGACGGGAAGGACGTGCCCGCGGTAGGGCAGCGCGCCCTCGATCAGGACGGGGTCGGCGCCGGGTGCTCCGGGAGGGGCTGGAACGAGGCGGCCGTTGAGCTGCGCGGCGGCGATGCGTAGGCCCCGCGGATCGGTGTCGACTTGATGCGGGGCGCCGGGTGACTTGTAGGCGAGCGCGATGGTCAGGAGGAGGCGAACACCGGGTTTCGTGTAGCCCGCCTGGTACCCACCGAGGTATGTGGCGCGCTCGATCGCCGCCGTTCGCGGTGAGTCGTTCGACGTCTCCTGCGCCAGCGAGATCGGATGCATCTGTGCTGCGACGGCCCGATACGACGCCGGTAGGCTCGGCCGTCGCAAGGCGAGCCGGCGAAGCTCTGTTGCGACGTCTGCCGTGTGGCTCGTTGTCGGAGACCCGGACACGGATGACCCTGGGCCGGCAAATTGGCTGCTCCCGCATCCGGTCGTTGCGAGGATGCCGATGATGGCGCCGGTGAGAAGCGGTCGATGCGAGAAGCGCAGCATTCCGTCATCTTCGGCTCGCTCCGCGCAAGAGTTGAGGGGCGGTCCCCGCTGACACAGACGCGATTCACCTCGCCTCAAGCCGGTGCTCGAGGCCGTCGATATGCAACACATGACCCTTCGCTGCCTCGTGGCGCTGCTCGTCGCCGTGACCCTGCTCTCCGGCGCCTGCGCCGGCGCTTCTTCCTCAAAGCACCAGACGGTGTCAGCCTCGCGGCTCGTTCTTCACCCCGCCGACCTCGGGTATGGATGGGCCCCCATCGCTTCGCAGGGCACGGGCCGGGTCTCGCTCGCGCAGCAGCTCGCTCAGGACAAGGAGCCCGCCGCGCAGGACATTGACCGCCGGTCGTTCCGCGGCGCCTACAGAGCATTCTCGGTCGCTGCCAATCACGACTTCGTGCTCAGTGAGGCGGTTGAGTACGCGGCCAGATCCGACGCCACGACGCTCTACCACGGCCAGGGCGACCTCCCCAGGTACCTCAAGAAGACCCACCAGCGCCGAGTCGCCGTTCCGGCGAGCGCCCCAGGGAGCGACCCGATCCTCATCACCACCCGCCTGCCGGTGGGCGGCGTCGAGACACATGGATACCTGCTCTTCTGGCAGCACGGACCCGTCGTCGAGTTGCTCATGCTCTTGGGCAACAACGCCGACGTCAGCCCGTCTCAGGTGGTCGCGCTCGCCAAGCACCAAGACAGACTCGCGACGACAGCCGGGCTCTGACGGCAACCCCGTCCGACCGACGCCGGCGCACCGCGCAACGTGCCAATTCGCCTCGGGACCCTTTAGCGGCGCCGCGATCGGCTTGGCTGCGATAGCGGAGGAGGGACTCGAACCCCCGACACGCGGATTATGATTCCGCTGCTCTAACCGACTGAGCTACTCCGCCGCGGCCCGCATGTTAGACGAGGCCGTTGGGCCCCGTCAGCCGGCCAGCCAGCGCTCCAGCACGTCGACGCAGCCCACGATCCCGCCCAGGTGCGCGATCTCGAAGCCGTGGGTGTTCTCGGTCGCGAAGGCGAGGCAGGCGGTGCGGGCGATCAGCCCGCTCGAGAGCGCGGCGGTCGCGTCGGAGCCGAAGCTCGAGAGCGCGGCGTAGCGCAGCGTCACCCCGGCCGCCGCGGCCGCGTCCTCGAGCTCGCCGCTCAGGGTGTCCTCGAGCGGCCCGTGCGAGTCGGCGGTCACGAGCACCGGGTCAGGCCCGGGGTCGGTGCGGTATTCCTTGGCGACCGGCGTCACCTCGAGGGCGACGGCGGCCTCGGCGTCGCTGCGGGTCGCGTACCAGCGGGCGCCGTGGCAGCCGATCTCCTCGCGGGCGGTGAAGACGAGCTCGACGGGATGCCGGGGCGCCTTCACCCGCGCGGCCAGCTCGAGCAGCCCGGCCACCGACGCCTTGTCGTCGATCGCGTACGACGCCACGTACTCGCCGTCCGGGCCGAGCCGGATCGGGCGCTTGCGCGCCGCGCTCGGCACGACCCGCGAGCCCGCCCGCACGCCCGCCTCGGCGAGCGCCTCGGGCGTCAGCTTGGTCTCGACCCAGGCGTCGCGCCAGCGCACGCCGGCCTCGGTCTGCTGGCGCTTGTGGTCGGACTCGTCGGTGATGTGGCGCGAGCCGAACGAGAGCACCCCCGGGATGGTGGCGTGGCGCCCGAGCACGTCGACCGGGCCCTCGCCCCACACCCACGGGAACGAGCCGCCGAGCTTGTTCACGGCCAGCTCGCCGCGGTCGCCGACCCGCTTCACGAGCGCGCCGATCTCGTCCTTGTGCGCGAGCACCGCGCGCAGCGGCCCCGGCTCGCGGCCCTCGACCCGCAGCACGACGTTCCCGGCCGCGTCGCGCCTGGCGCCGCCGTGCTCCTCGAGGCGACGCAGGAGATAGTCGTCGACGGCGCCCTCGACGCCGCTCGGCGAGTGCAGCTCGACCAGGTCGGAGAGGGTGCGGAAGACCGCCTCGCGCGTCGCGTCCATCGCGGCGCCAGCCTACACCGGCCGCGCCTGTTCATATTCCGCCAACCGTGCCGATACTGGAAGGGAATGTCGCTTCGCCCGCAGGTCGCCCGCGCCCTCCTCGTCGCCGTCGCGCTCGCCGCCATCGGCGTCGCCGGCACGGGCTGTCTCGGCGACGGCCCGGCCGCGCTGCGCCCGCCCCACTGCACGCCTCCCGCACAAGGCGCGCAGGTCCCTGCCGAGGCGGCCGCCGGGCCGATCGCGGTCGACTACCTGAAGGCGCTCGCGGATCACCGCTACGACCACGCGCAGGACTACGCCCACGCCTGCACCACCGCCCAGCAGCACTCGCTCGACCAGCTGTGGCTGTGGCTCGACTCGATGCCGACCCAGGCCATCAAGGTCGCCGACCCGCGCATCGCCTCGGCCAGGGACGGCGTCACCGTCGAGGCGACGCTCTACGCGAAGTTCGGGCCGAAGCCCTACAGCGCCTGGGTGGCGCTCGGGCCGAAGACCCTGCGCCTGACGCAGGCGCGCGACAGCTGGCGGGTGCGGGCCGACGTCTCGGTCGTGCACCGCTCCGACCTGGCCGCGTACGGCGTCTCGTGGCTCCACCACCCGTACTTCGTCAACGGGCGGCGCGTGACCGTCGTCTACGCGAAGCCGGCCGACGTCACCGCCGCTCAGCAGATCCTCGACACCGCCGAGTCGGTCATCCCCGGGCTCGTCGCGCGCTACGGCGGCGGCAAGGCGGGCCTCCGCCCCGTGATCTTCCTCGTCGACCAGAAGGCGCAGGGCGAGCGGCTGGCCCACGTCGACCTGGGCAAGGTGCGTACCCCGGCGGGCTTCCAGTACAGCTCCTTCGCCTACGTCGACGTGCCGGCGTGGCGGGCGCTGCCCGAGGTCGGGCAGGACTCGATGATCGCGCACGAGCTGACGCACGTCGTCACCCGGCCGATGCTCGACCTGGCGCCCCACAGCCTGCTCGAGGGGATCGCCATGTACGAGGAGTCGAACTACCTGGCGGAGCACGGCTCCGGGTTCTCGCTCGAGGAGGTGGCCGCGTACTACTACCACCACGCCTTCCCCAGCATGCGCATCTGGGAGCTGCGCAGCTTCGACTGGGGACTCCCCAACGCGAGGTCGATCAACGTCGCCTACGAGGACGCGCTCGCGATGACCCACGTGATCATGGACGAGCACGGCGGCGTGCCCGCGCTCGCCCGCCTGGGGGCGGCGTTCCGGCGCTACGGCGGGCCGCTGAGATTCACGCCCGCGCAGGTCGACCACGCCTTCCGGGCCGCGCTCGGCGTGCCCTTCGCCACGGTCGTGGCCGAGGCACACGCCTACACCTACCGCACGCTCGGTATCACCGGCTGACGGCCGTGCCTTAGAAGGCGGCAATGTGGCGCGCCTAGGCTGGCCCCGAACCGATGCCGAGCCGCGACCGACTCGCGCTGCCGCTCGCCTGCGGTGCCACAGCGGGACTGCTTGCCGCCGTCATCATGACGGTCGGCCCGCCGGGCATCGACACGCCCGCCCACCTCTTCATGACGTGGGCGTTTCGGCATGCCGGCTTCCGGCTGTGGAACAGCTACTGGTACGACGGCCGCTACGACTTCGTCGGCTACAGCCTCGTCTTCTATCCGGTCGCCTCGGTCGTCGGCGTCCTGGCGACGGCGGTCGCATCGGCAGCGGCCCTCGCCGCCGCGGTCGCCACGGTCGGCCGGCGCGAGTGGGGCCGGGCGGCGAACGCGCCCTGCCTCGCCCTGGCCGCGACCGCGACCGCCACCTGCTGCGTCTCGGGCATGTTCCCGTTCCTGGCCGGGGCCGCCGCCGGCGCGGTCGCGCTCGCGTGCGCCCAGCGCCGCCGGCGGATCGGCTTTGGCGTCGCGATGGTGGTCTCGCTCGGCTGCTCGCCGCTCGCGTTCGGACTGGCCGCGGTCGTCCTCGCCGGCTTCGTGCTCGGCAGCCGCCAGCCGCTTGCGATCGCGCGCCGAAACAAGATCGCCGTCGCCGCGCTCGCCGCCACCGCGGCCGCCGCCCTGGTCGTCGAGCGGGCGTTCCCGGCCGGCGGCTGGTATCCCTACCACGCGAGCGACCTGCTCATCATCGCGGCCTTCTCCGGCGCCGGCCTCTACCTGACCGCGAAGAGCCCGCGCGCCCGCGGCCTGCGGATGGTCTTCGTCGCCTACCTGGCCCTGAACCTCGTCACGTTCGCCGTGCACGGACCAGTCGGCTCGAACGCGACCCGGCTCTTCTCGATCGCCGGCGTCCCGCTGCTCTGGCTCGCGGCCAACATCGGCCGGCGGCGGTCGTGGACGGTGCTCGCGCCGATGCTCGCCCTCGCCCTCGCGCTCCAGCTCGGACCGGCCGTGCGCAACGCGTACTCGGCATGGTCTGACCCCGCCACCGCGGCCGGCTTCTGGCGCCCGGCAGTCCAGTTCCTCGACGCCCGCCGAAACCCCGAGTACCGCACCGAGGTCGTCGCCACGGCCGGCCACTGGGAGGCGTTCTACCTCGCCCGGCACGGCATCGCCCTGGCCCGCGGCTGGTATCGGCAGGACGACTTCCCCCAGAACGCCGTGCTCTACCGGCAGCGGCTCACCGGGCGGGCCTACCGGAAGTGGCTGCGCAGCGTCGGCGTGCACTACGTGCTCCTGCCGCACGCGCCGCTCGACTACAGCGCGGTCGCCGAGGCCCGCCTCCTGCGCTCGGGCCGCTCCGGCCTGAGCGTGGTCGCCAGGCTGCCGCACTGGACGATCTTCGCCCTGCGCCGACCGACCCCGATCCTGACGGCGGACCAGCCCGTGCAGGGCGCGCAGGTGCTGCGCCTGGACGACTCCCGCATCCGGCTCTGGCTGCCGACGCCCGGGGGCTACGACCTGCGGATGAGCTACAGCCCGTACTGGTCGACCGACCAAGCCGGCGTCTGCATCGGGCCGACGGCGGGCGGGATGACGCACATCGAGTCGCCGAGCGCCGGCGAGCTCACCGTCGAGTTCGAGCCGACGCTGGCGACGATGGCGGCCGCGGCTGCGAGCGACACGTCCGCCTGTACCCCCTGACTGTAGGATCGCCGCCGTGCTGGATCCGACCACGCGCTGGCCGAACGGCGACAAGCCCGACCATGCCGGGCTGCTCACCTACGCCGGCATGCCCTACACCGAGGACGCCGCCGAGCTCGCAGGCGTCGACGTGGCGATCATCGGCGCGGCGATGGACGAGCTGGTGTCGGAGACGCCGGGCGCGCGCAACGGGCCGCGGGCGATCCGCGCCGCCGGCGGGCTGCCCGGCCCCCATCTCGAGGCCGGCGTCGACGCGATGGCCGAGCTGCGCGTCGTCGACTTCGGCGACGCCCCCGTGATCCCGGCCGATCCGGTCGCCTCCCACGCCGCGATCCTGCGCACCGTCGGCGAGGCGGTCGACGCCGGGACGATCCCGATCGTGCTCGGCGGCGACCACTCGATCGCCGAGCCGGACATCCGCGCCTGCGCCGAGCGGCACGGCCCCCTCGGCCTGCTGCACTTCGACACGCACACCGACACGGCCACGCAGGTGCTCGGCGTCGAGCTCTCGCACGGCAGCCCGATGTACCACCTCGTCCGCGACGGCCACGTCGACCCGCGCCGCTACGCCCAGGTCGGCCTGCGCGGCTACTGGCCTGGCCCGGAGGAGTGGGCGTGGCAAGCGGAGCAGGGCATCACGGCGATCCCGATGCACGAGGTGCGCGAACAGGGGATCCCCGCGGCGCTCGAGCGGGCGCTCGCTGTCGTCGGCGAGGGCCCGGCGTTCCTGTCGGTGGACGTCGACGTGCTCGACCCGGCGTTCGCGCCCGGTACCGGCACGCCGGAGCCGGGCGGGATGACGCCCGTCGACCTGCTCTGGGCCTGCCGCAAGGCCGCCGAGCAC
>DASUHM010000036.1 GCA_036273515.1 Gaiellales bacterium | reverse complement strand
CTAGGAGCGCTCGAGCATGCCCTGGTCGATGGCGTAGCGGACGAGCTCCGAGCGGGTGCTGAAGCCGAGCTTCTGCATGATGTGGGCCCGGTGCGTCTCGGCGGTGCGCACCGAGATGTAGAGCTGGGCGGCGATCTCGTGGTTGGTATGCCCCTGGGCCAGCAACCGGAGCACCTCCCGCTCGCGATCCGAGAGCGGATCGGCGGCGGCGCGCTCGCGCTCCTCGACGTCCGCCTGGATCATTCGCGCGCCGAGGGCCGGGTGCAGGTAGCGGCCCCCGGCCGCGACCTCGCGGATCGCGCTCACGAGCTCGTCCTCGGCGGCGTCCTTCAGCACGTAGCCGTTCGCGCCGTTCGCGAAGGCACGGCGAACGTGGTGGCCGCTGTCCTCCATCGACAGGATCAGCACCTTCGCCTGCGGCGCCTCGGCCTGCAGCTTCCCGATCGCCTCGACGCCGTCCCCGTCGGGCAGCATCACGTCGAGCACGATCAGGTCGGGCGTGTGCCGCCGGGTCTTGAAGACCGCGTCGCGGACGTCGCCGGCCTCGTCGACGACCTCGAGGCCCGCCTCGGACTCGAGCACCATCCGCAGCCCGGCCCGGACGACGCGATGGTCGTCGACGAGCAGGATGCGGAGGGGCTCCTGGTCGACCGCCATCGCGCGATTATGCCGAACCGTCGTGTCCGCCGGGGCGTCGCTCACACCTGCACCCGGCGGCCCATGCGGCGGAACGGCTGCCAGCCTTCCTGCGAGACGAGGCGGGCACGCAGATCCAGGAGGAACCGCGCCAGCTGCGGGTTCGTGTCGAGGTCGGCCTTGAGATCGCGCAGCCGGCACTCGCCGTCGTCGAAGAACGGGCAGTCCGCCCCCGGGCAGCGCTCGTGCGCATCCAGCGCGTGCTGCAGCAGGCACTCCCCCGGCTCAGGCATGCGCCCCGGCCCCCTCGGTCGCGGGAGTCCAGGACACCCGCTCGGTGAGCAGTTCGGGATGGTGCACGAGCATGCCCATGCGCGCGAGCTCGCGCATCGGAATCCGCTTGCTCAGGTCCTGGAGGTGCGCACGCGCCTCCGCGCCTTCGAACACGAAGACCACCGTCCGCTCGCCGGTGAAGGCGTAGTGGTTCGTGAACCCGCTCTCGGCGAGGTCGAACGGCGGCCCGGCGGCGAGCAGCTTCTCGAGCTCCTCGCGCTTCCCGGCACGGATCGACCCTACGACTACGACCTGATCGTTCATCGTCAGCTCCTTCATGGCTTGCCTCAGCATCGGCGCGGCGGCCCGCGGACGCCTCGGGCGCGGCGCTGACCCGGTTGCGGGAAACCCGCACCGGCGTTCGCGGTGAGTCCCCGATGTGGGGCCACCCGGCGCCCGGGACGATGAGGAAAACCGACAGGAGGACACCATGTCGAAGACAGTTGTGTTGGGGCTGGATGGATCGCAGGACTCGGCCCGCGCGATTCCGTACGCGGTCGAGCAGGCGGGCAGCGACGGCAAGATCGTGATCATCCACGTGCGGGAGCTGCTCATCGGCCGCGCCGGCGGGATGCCGCTCGTTGCGAACGAGGACGAGATCGAGGCGGGCGTGCGCCGGCAGGTCGAGGACATGAACACCGGCGGTGTGCAGGCCGAGCTGCAGGTGATCTCCGCGGTTGCCGGAGGCCCGGCCCACGTGATCGCCGATGCCGCCGCAAAGGAGCACGCCGACGTCATCGTGGTCGGGACGCGGGGGCATCGCCAGATCGCAAGCATGATCATCGGCGGCGTCACCCACCGGCTGCTGCACCTGGCGACGTGCCCGGTGCTGGCGGTACCGCCGGCCCGGACCGGCGCGGCGGCCGAGAGCGCGGATTCGGAGGCGCTCGCCGCCCGGGCATAGCCGCCCGAGCCCCGGGCCGCCCCGTCCGCGGGCGGCCCGGGCCGGCCACTCGCGGTGTGATCGGAGTCGCAGTGACTGCCACCACATACCCAGGCCGCCCCGAGCGGCCGCCGCTGACCGCCCTTGCGGCGCTCGCCGGAGCGCTGGCCGGCGCCGTCTTCTGGGGGTTCGGCAACCCGGGCCTCGCCCGCGGCTGCTGGGCCGCGACGACGCTCGCGCTGCTCGTCCCGCTCACATGGGCAGTCGCCCGGTCACTCGCCCGTCGCGACTTCGGTGTTGACGTCATCGCCCTGCTGTCGATGGCCGGGGCGGTCGCCGTCGGCCAGTACCTGGCGGGCGCCATCGTCGCGGTGATGCTGGCGGGCGGGAACGCGCTCGAGGGCTATGCCCGGTCGCGGGCTCGCCGCGATCTCTCACTGCTCGCCTCGCGCATCCCGACGACCGCGAACGTGCGCCGCGGCGGCGAGATCGTGACGGTCGCCGCCGACGCGGTCACGGTCGGCGACCGGATCGTCGTCCGCGCCGGCGAGATCGTGCCCGCGGACGGCACCGTGCTCGTCGACGACGCCGTGATCGACACGGCCGCACTCACCGGCGAGCCGCTGCCCGTCCACCTCCAGCACGGGGACGACGTCGCCAGCGGCTCCGTCAACGCCGGCGCGACCATGGAGGTCGCCGCGACCCGCCGCGCCGGAGAGAGCACGTTCATGCGCCTGGTGCGGCTCGTGGAGGACGCGGAGGGCGCCCAGGCGCCATTCGTGCGCATGGCCGACCGCTACGCGGGCTGGTTCCTGCCGATCGCGCTCGGCCTGGCGGGGCTGGCCTGGGGCATCTCCGGCGATCCCGTCAGAGCCGTCGCGGTGCTCGTGATCGCGACGCCGTGCCCGCTCATCCTCGCCGCCCCGGTCGCGCTGGTCTCCGGTGTCTCGCGGACAGCCCGTGCCGGCGTGATCGTCAAGGGCGCGCCCGTCATCGAGACGCTCGCCGCGACCCGCACGATGCTGCTCGACAAGACCGGCACCCTCACCCTCGGCACCCCCACGGTCGAGCGGGTCGAGCCGCTCGGCGGGCTGGACGAGTCCGGGCTGCTGCGGCTCGCGGCATCCGCCGACCAGGCGTCGCCGCACGTCGTCGCCCAGGCCATCGTCGCCGAGGCGCGCATGCGCGGCCTCCCGCTGACATTCCCGGCGCGGCCGCACGAGACGCCCGGGCAGGGCCTGATCGGCACCGTCGACGGCCACCGAGTGGCGGTCGGAAGCGGCTCGTTCATCGCGCGGCTCGGATACGTGCCTCCGGACATCGTCCCGACGCCGGGCACGGTGCTCGTTCCCGTGGTCGTCGACGACGCGATCGCCGGCGTGATCCACGTGAGCGACCGGCTCCGGGCCGAGTCGAGCGGGCTCGTCCAGCGCCTTCGCCATGCAGGGGTCGACTGGGTGCTGCTCGTCACGGGCGACCGGCGGGCGGTCGCCGACGAGGTCGCGGCGGTCACCGGCGTCGACCACGTCTACTCCGAGATGAGCGCCGAGGCGAAGCTCGATCTCGTGAACGCGATCCGGGCCGCCGAACCACACCGGAGCATCGCCATGGTCGGGGACGGCATCAACGACGCGCCGGCACTGGCTGCCGCCGACACCGGGATCGCCGTCGGCGCCACCGCGACGGTGGCGACCCAGACCGCTGACGCGGTCGTCGTCAGCGACCGGGTCGACCGCGTCGCCGACGCCATCCGGATCAGCCGCAGGTCGATGCGGATCGCGCGCGAGAGCGTGGTCGCCGGTCTGAGCCTGTCGGTGCTCGGCATGCTGCTCGCCCTCGCCGGGCTGCTCACGCCCGTCGCCGGCGCCTTCGCGCAGGAGGCGATCGACGTGGCGGTGATCCTGAACGCCCTCCGCGCCCTTTCGGACTAGCCGCACCGGCTGCGGGTAAACGCGTACGCCGATCGGCGGGATCCCCGTCCGTGGTTTGCGCTCCAGCGCCGATGCCGCCGCTCCCCCTGCGGCCGAGACTTACGCCAGAAGACACCAACGCGAAGGGAGCACATCATGCGCAGGGCTTTTGAATACGGAGGGTTCATCGCAGCAGTCGTCCTCATCGCGTTCGGCATCGGCGCCGTCTCGATGGGCTGGAACGCCCGCGGGACGGTGCAGAACACGCTGGCGCAGGAGCACATCGTCGGGACGCCCGACATGACACCCGCGGGAATCACCGCCGAGGCGAAGCAGGCCGGCCTCGACGTCTCGACGCTCACCATCCCGACCGAGTCGGTGGCCAACCTCCCGATCAACAACGGTGACCGGGCGCACACGTTCGCCGGCTACATGCGGATCCACGCGCTCGAGGCGACCGGCGGGCTGACCTACGCGCAGATGCCGCGCTATGCGACGGCCGACGGCAAGGGCACGAACGACCCGAATCACGCGCTGAAGGTAAACGGCCAGCCGCAGGACAACGGCGCGCGGCAGGTGTGGATCACCGAGACCGCCCTGTCGACCGCGCTGCAGTCGAGCTACATGGCGTCGCAGCTCGCGCTCTTCGCGATCGTGGTCGGCTTCGCCCTGCTCCTGACCGGCGTCGGGTTCGGCGTCCTGGCAATCGGAGGAGCGCTCCGCAACCGCGAGACCGCGCTCTCGTTCCACCGGTCGCAGACGCCCAAGGCGGACACCGCAGTCACCGCCTGACCCGATCGGCACTCGCAAGGCCCGAGGGGCCGCTCCTCCGGGAGCGGCCCCTCAACGCATGGTCCGGCAAAGCGGGGTCAGACCCCGAACGGCGGCCGTTGCACTTCCGTTGCGGTCCCGTTCGGGGTCTGACCCCGGTTACCAGGTCTTGGTTCGCGCCCGCGCGGGCGCGGGCGCGAGGCGGGCCCGGGCGTCGACGATCACGTATTCGTCGGCCAGCGCGATGACCGGGTTCAGGTCGAGCTCGACCAGCTCGGGGCGATCCTCGGCGAGCGCCGAGAGCCTCGTAAGGAGATCGGCCAGCGCGGCCTGGTCGGCCGGGGGCGCGCCGCGATAGCCCGCGACGAGGCGTCCGGCCTTCCCTGCCGTGAGCATCTCGAGCACGTCGACGTCGGTGACGGGGACGATGCGGAACGTGGCGTCGCCGATCAGCTCGGCGAGCACGCCGCCCGGCCCGAACGCCACCAGCGGCCCGAAGGACGGGTCCTGCACGATGCCCGCCAGCAGCTCCACACCACCGGAGACCATCGCCTGGACGAGCACGGGTCCTCCCATGGCCGTGGCGGCAGCCGTGACCTCGCGGGCGCTGCGAAGCCCGAGGGCGACGCCGCCGCGCTCGGTCTTGTGCGCGCCCGGCTCGGCCGACTTCACGGCGACCGGGTAGCCCAGCGTGCGCGCGCAGCGCGCGGCCGCCTGCGGAGACTCGGCGATCCGCTCTGGCACCAGCCGCAGCCCGTAGCTTTCGAGCAGTGCGCGTGTCTCGGCGGGGTCGAGCCAGCGGCCGCCGGCGACGACGGCGCCCGCGTCGACCGCGACATGGCCGGGTCGATGCACTACTCCGACCGGCCGGCGCAGCCACTCGGCGCGCTCGACCGCCCTGCCCAGCGCCGCTGCGGCGGATTCCGGATACGTGAAGGGCGCGACGGGGGCTCCCGGCCGCCGGAACGCGGTGGGGACGCCGTCGCCCGTCATGACGACCCCGAGCACCGGCTTGGCGGCCCCCTCTGATGCGGCAACGATCGCCGCAGCGACGTCCACGGGATCGCTGACGGCCGCGGGGGCGAGGATCACGATCAGCGCGTCGAGCCCCGGATCGGCGAGCAGCAGCGGGACGATCTCGCGGTACTTGTCCGGCGTCGCCGAGCCGAGCATGTCGACCGGATTCGCGAGCGTCGCCTCCGCCGGCAGCAGCGACTCGAGCGCGGCCCGGGTCGCCGCCGAGATCTCCGGCAGATCGAGCCCGGCCCGCTCGCAGGCGTCGGCGCACAGGATGCCGAGGCCGCCCGCATTCGTGAGCACGCCGACACGGTTTCCGGCGGGGAGCGGGTGGCTGGTCAGGAGCGACGCGAGATCGAGCACCTCGCCGAGCGTCCCGACGCGGATCACGCCGGCCTCGCGGAACAGGGCGTCGACCGCGGCGTCCGAGCCGGCGATCGCCGCGGTGTGCGAGCCCGCCGCCCGCGCGCCGGAGCGGCCGGTGCCGCTCTTCATCGCGAGCACCGGCTTCTTGCGGGCGACCCGCCGGGCGACCCGGGAGAACTTGCGCGGGTTGCCGAAGGACTCGACGTAGATCAGCGCCAGCTGCGTCGCGTCGTCGTCCTCCCAGTACTCGAGCAGATCGTTCGTTGAGATGTCGGCCTTGTTGCCGACCGAGACGAACGCGGACAGGCCGAGCCCGCGCTCGGTCAGCCGGTCGATCAGGGCGAGGCCGAGCGCGCCGCTTTGCGACGAGAAGCCGATCGAGCCCTCGGGGAAGGCGTGGGCGGCGAAGGTGGCGTTCATCCGTGCCGCCGGGACGGCGATGCCCAGGCAGTTCGGACCCAGGAGCCGGGCGCCGTGCATCCGCACACGCTCGAGCAGCTCCTCCTGGCGGGCCTGTCCCTCGGCGCCCGACTCGGCGAAGCCGGCCGAGATCACGCACAGCGCCCGCACGCCGGCTCTGAGAGCTTCGTCGGCCACCCGCACGACGTGGGCCGCGGGCACGCAGATGACGGCGAGGTCGACCGACGCCGGCAGCTGGGTGGCCGAGCTCAGGGCGGCGATGCCCGCGACGGCGTCGCCGCGCCGGTTGACGGGATAGACGACGCCGGGGAACTGACCGTCGAGAAGGTTCCGCACCACCGCGTTGCCGACGCTGCCACGGCGGCTGGACGCGCCGAACACGGCGATGCTGCGCGGGCGGAAGAGGCATGCGAGCGACGCGACCGTCGCCGCGTGGTCGCGCTCGTCGACCCGATCGCGGTACGCGTCCGTCGTCGCGATCGGGAAGCCGAGCTCGACGGTCGCGTACTCCATCCGGCGGACGACCTCGAACCCGACGTCCGCGAAGACCTCGAGCATCGGCTGGTTGTCGGCGCTCACCTCCGCGACGAACCGGCGGATCCCGGCGGCCGCCGCGCGCTGGGCAAGCTGTTCCACGAGGCGCGTGCCGATGCCGCGTCCGTGCAGTGGATCGTCGACGACGAACGCGACCTCCGCCGTCTCCGGATCGCGCAGCCGGTCGTAGGTCGCCAGGGCGACGACGAGCCCGTCCCGCTTGCCGATCAGCGCGCCGCGCGCGCTCCCATCCGCGTCGAGGTACCGGGACACCAGGCGGTCGTCGAGCACGGGGAACCCGCGGTACCGGTGATAGAGGCTCGTCGGCGAGATCCGCCGGATCAGCGCCAGGATCGCGTCGCGATCGGCGCTCGTCGGCTCGGACAGCCGCATCGTGCTGCCCTCCCGCAGGATCACGTCGCGGACGGTCATCCCCCGAGGCTACGGGCGACCGACAGCGGCGGCCTCGCGGATCTCGCCGATCGGATCGCGGAGAACTACGTATGCGGCCCCTCGCGGCCCCGGGTCTCGTCATCCCGTGGGGACGATGTGCCGCCTCTGGCAGCGACCTAGCGTGACGCCGTCTAACGACGAACTCTTTCGAGGAGGTCACCATGGAGCGAAACGCCTGGAGCGGGTGGGTTGGATTCGCCGGCTGGCTCATGATCATCACCGGCGCCATCGACGCGTTCGAGGGCCTCATCGCGATCATCCGCGAGCACTACTACGTCTTCGGCTCGAACCAGGTCGTCATCTTCAACGTCAAGACCTGGGGCTGGATCGCCCTGATCTGGGGGATCCTGCTGATACTGACCGGCTTCGGCCTGCTGTCGGGCGCGAGCTGGGCGCGCTGGGTGGCGATCGTGATCGCAAGCCTTGCGATCATCCTGCAGCTCGGGTTTCTCGGCAGCTCCCCGTACTTCCTGTGGACGCTGACGGTGATCGGGCTGATGGCCATCGTGCTCTACGCGCTCATCGTGCGGTGGAACGAGGCGATCGGAACCAGATAGGTCTCGGCCTGCGCGTCCTCTGGACGCTCCTGGCCGCCGCGCTGGCCCTCATCGGCTTCGCGGCGGCCAGCTGCGGGTCGGGCAACGGGCAGGCGGGGTCGGCGCTGTCGAACGCGATCGGCTCCGCCGGCACCGGCCTGCCCACGACCAGCACCCCGCCGATCACGAGCTCCACGACGTCGGTCACCCTCACGACCACCACGCCACCCGCGACGACGCTGACCGGCGCCGCGATCGGCTCGACGGCGGATACCGGCGGAACCGGGGACGGCGGCGTGTCGGGATGGGTCTACGCGCTCATCGGCGCCGCCGTGGTCGCGCTGGTCGCGGCCATTGCGTGGCTGATCCGCAGAGGGCGAAAGCCGCCCCTGCCCACGGCCGAGCCCGTGCAGACGCCGAAGCCGCTCGCGGAGCGCCAGGCCATCCTCCTCGCCGAGGTCGAGCGGCGCCTGCAGTCCGGGTGGACGGTGGTCTCGCAGACCGCCGACACGGCGATGCTCGAACGGGCCGGCGAGATCACCCGGGTCACCGTCGACGACTACGGCACGCTCCACGAGATCCCCTCGCCACCGAGCGGCGGATAGTCACGACACGGCTCGGTGGAGCCACGCGTCGACGGCGCGGGCCACCGCCGGGCCGGCGTCCGCCACCAGGTCGTGGCCGCCGCCGTCGACGAAGCCGGTCTCGGCCTGCGGGATCGCCGCGCGGAACCGCTCCGACGCGACGACGTTCGCCTCCCTGGCCGCGGACGGCTCGCTCGCGAGGAGCAAGCGCACCGCCACCCCGACCCGGCGACGGCCGGCCGGGTCGAGCTGACCCGGTCAATGCCGAGCGCGGTCATCGCCCACGCGCGCGCCTGCGGGCTCGTAACCGGCGTCCATCGGCCCCCGGCGCGGCCGAAGCCGGCGCACGCCCTCCTGCTCGGCCGCCTCGAGCGCGTCCTCGCTGTCCACCGCCAGCTCGGCGGTCGCCGCCTCGAAGCCGGCGATGAGGCCGGCCACCTGGTCGTCGGAGCCGATGCCGGGCGGGACCTGGTCGGGATAGTCGACGTGGCCGGCCGTCGCCCTGTGCCAGCTGGTGTGCTCTGAGCTCGAGGGTCATCGCTCGGCGCAACCCGAACCCTGGCTAGTCCACGCCCCCGACCGCCTCGAGCAGCGTGTCGACGACCGCGACCGTGAGCGGATCGTCCACGAACTCGGCCACCCGCCCCTCCTGATGCCGCCGCTCGGCCTCGGTCGTGTCCGGGTCGAGCCAGATCCGGCAGGCGATCTCGAGGATGTGGCCGAGCTGGGCGATCGTCATCGAGAAGTCTGCGCGCGTCCGCACCGTGCCGGGGCCGCCGGCCTCGCGGTAGCTCCGGTAGACCTCGCCGCCGCGGGCCCGATCGCGGATGCCGAGCTCGAAGACGACCCCCGCGACCTCCTGCCCGGGATCGGCCAGGCCGCAGTTCTCCCAGTCGATCACGCACAGGCCGCCCGACGTCGTCCGCCGCACGTTCTCGGCCCAGAGGTCGCGGTGGCACGTGCGCAACGCGGCAGCGGGCGCCAGATGCGCCTCGAGGGCGACGAGGTCGTCGCGCAGGCCGGCCACGCCGGAGGCGAACGGCGCGCCCGCCGCCGCCAGGTCGCGGGCGAGCCGGTCCCAGGCGGCGGCGCCCACCGGGTCGGTGTACCAGGGATCCTCCGGGCGGCTCCCGGCGAACGGCGCGCGGTGGATCGCGGCGACCACGCGGCCGGCCTCGCCCGGGTCGATCCCGCGGTCGACGGGGAGCAGGTCGACCCACTCGTAGACGCGCACGGGCAGGCCGCCGATGTCGGCGTGCCAGGCGCCGCTCGCCGCGCGCACCACCTCCGGCGCCGGTACCCCCTCGGCCCGCGCGGCCGCCTGGAAGGCGGCATCCTCGCCGTCGAGGTCGGGCTCGCCGAACGACGTCTTCACGGCGAACGCGCCGCGGGATGTGAGGAGCTCCTCGACCCGGCCCTGCTCGCCGCGCTCGACCCGGCCGGTGAACCTGGCCTCGCCGCCGAGGCCGAAGGCGCGGGCGACCTTGGCGGCCCGGCCGGCGCCGGCGGTCACGCGCTCGTGTCGTCGAGGTGCTGGAGGAGCTCGTAGGCGGCCCGTTCGACCTCCTTGTGGCGCCACTCGGCCGCGCGGTAGAGGCAGGCGATCAAGCCCATCCGGTGGACGCGGCGGAAGTCGCCGTACACGAACGCGTACCGCGCCTTTGTCTCGTCCCTCGCGCCGTCGGTCAGGCCGAGGTGCCAGGCCGAATAGTCGTCCCACGAGTGCGAGCGGAGGTAGGCGGTCTCCTCCTCGGCGCCGGGCTGCACGTCGCCCCACGCGCTCGAGAGCACGTACTGGCGCCTCTCGATCAGCTTGCGGGCGTGCGCGACGCCGCGCTCGTTCACCGCGTAGCGGGCCATTGCCACATTCTCACATGCCCGATCCGGCGTCGGCCGCCGCCAGCGGCGGGATGACGCGGACGCGCCGGCGCAGGAAGATGAAGGCCGGCAGGCACAGGAGCAGGATCACGACGTACGCCGCCTGGGTGGACGCCGCCTGCGCCAGCGTGCCGACGAGCAGCGGGACGATCGTGAACCCGCCGGCCCAGACCGCACCCATGAGGCCGGTCGCGGTGACATGCGAGACGCCGGCGGCGTCCGCGCCTGCGGACGAGAGCGGGAACATCGCCGCGCCAACCACGGCGAAGAGCGGGCCGCCGACGACGAGCACGCCGAACTGGAAGGCCGCCGACGGCTCCAGCGCGAGCACGAGCGGGATGACCACGATGCAGGCCGCGGCCGCCGAACCGACGACGGGGGCGCCCAGCCGGTCGACCAGGCGGCCCGCGGGCGCGCCGACGGCGGCGCCGAGCACCGCCCCGACGGCGAGTGCGATCCCGATCTCGGCCACCGAGTGTCCCAGCGCGCCCAGGCGCAGCGGGACGAGCAGGTCGACGGCCCCGAACGCGAGCAGGTCGACCATGGCGATCGCGAGCGCTGCGCCGGTGGCGGGCTGGCGGGCGCTCGCGACGAGCCCGTCCCACACCCGCCCGGCGGCGACGGCGTCGCGTCCGGCAGGCGCCCTGTAGGACAGCAGCACGCCCAGCAGCGCCACGACCGCCACGAGGCCGAACGCGATCCCCTGCCCGGCCCAGCCGGCCAGCGCGCCGATCGCCGGGCCCATGACCGAGCCCGCCGAGAGCATGCCGGTGACGATCCCGGACTCGCGGCCGCGGTGGCCGGGCGGCGCGTTCTCGGTCACCCAGGCCATCGACGCCGTCCAGATCGATCCGCTCGCGAGACCCTGCACGAACCGCGCCAGCACGAGCACGAGCGCCGACGGCGCCCAGGCGAAGATCACCGTGGCCACGGTCATGAGCGCCGCCGACGCCAGCGTGATCCGGCGTGCGCCGAGGCGCGGGACGAGCGCGATGCAGCCGATCGACACCACCGGCACCGACACCGGGTAGGCCGCGATGACGACGCCCGCGCCGAGCGTGCTCAGGTCGAACCGGTGCACGTAGTGCGGCAGCAGCGGCAGCACCGCCAGATACAGGGAGGCGTCGACGAACATGAGCACTCCCACCGCCACCGTGATCCGCCGCGAGCCCGACACGCCGTCACGGTACTTCAGTCGCCGCGGGCGCAAGCCGCCGAGGTCAGGTGGAGAAATATTGGTGAACACCCCTCGACGCGGGCTCGTGACTTCGGGAACATAGAGTCGACTTTCCGGGTTCCGATCGAGGGGGTAGGCATGTCCGGCACCACGTTCACGCGCGCGGCGCTCAAAGGGAAGGGCGCCGTCGTCCTGGCGGCGCTCGCCGCAGCGGTCGTCTTCGCCGTCCCGGCGGCGGCGGACACCTCGCCGCCCACCGCCGACCTGGGAGTCGTGTCGATCCACGCCTCGCGGCAGACGGCGGCGACCGGCACCCGCGTCACCTTCACCGAGGTCATCCGCAACAACGGCCCCGAGACGGTCGAGACGGACACGCTGCCGCAGATCACCGGCGGCACGCTGGTGGAGGAGGTCTGCGACCTCGGCATCTCGCCGGACACGCCGAACTGCGAGTACGGCGACGTCGCGGCCGGGACGAGCCTGACCACGAAGTTCGTCGTGCGCGTGACCGCGACGCACGGCACGGTGACCGTGCGCGGCGGCGTCGTCTCGGAGAGCGCCTTCGCGGACGACAACCCGTTCAACCAGTACCGGACGGCCTCGGTCCGGGTCGGCTGACCCTCATGTGGGCCGCGCCGCGCTGCGGCGGCTCCGCGGATCGCGCCCCGGCGGCGGCAGCGTCGCCGGGGTAGGTCCGCCGGGCCCGCCACAGGATCACGGCGCTGCCCGCCAGCGGGACCAGCATCACCAAGAACGTCCACTTGAGGCCGCTCTTGCCGCCACCGAAGACATGGTCGGAGATGGCGCCGAACAGCAGCGGCGCGAGGGCCTGGGCGAGCGATTTCACGACCGTCCGCACCGCCTCTGCGCGACCCCAGAGCCGCCCCGGCACGACGTCGAGCCGGGCCGCGTCGAGCGGAGGGTTCTGCGCCGCCAGCATGAAGGCAGCCGCCACCAGGTAGGGCAGCGCCCCGAGCCCGCCCGTGCTCAGGATCGCGGGGATGAAGAGCACAGCGGCGAGCGCGACGCTCACCGCGGCCACGGTCACGCGGCCCGCGGCATGCCCGCGGCGGGCCAGCGCGTCGCCCGCGGTGCCGCCCGCCAGCACGCCGAGCAGTGCGCCCGCGCCGACGACGACGACCATGCCGTTCACGACGGCCTGGCTCTCGCCGTACTGCTTCTTCGTGAACTCCGCCCCGAAGGTCTGGATGCCGGCGAGGAAGTAGTAGCCCAGGGTGCTGGCAACGATCAGGAGGGCGTTCGTGCGGACTCGGAGGACGTAGCGGGCCGCCGTCGGCAGCGACATCCGGTCGGGTCCCGTCTCCCCGCCGCCACCGCGCTCCGGCTCTGGCAGCCGGCGGACGAACCAGGCCAGCGCGAACGCCGGCAGCGCCAGCGCGACGAACGCCGCCCGCCATGACAGCAGCGCGATGTCGCCGGTGACCAGGAACCCGAACCCGACGCCCACGAGCTCACCCATCAGGATCAGGCCCCACACCCGGCCGCGGTCGCGCCCGTCGAAGTAGTCGCCGACGAGCGAGGCGACCAGCGGGCCGGCGGCCGCCGTCACGATGCCGAGGAAGAGCCGCGCGACGAGCAGCATCTCGTAGCTGGTGGCCGCGGCGCTGAAGCCCATCGCCACCCCCCAGAGCGCGATCGCGATCGCGAGCGTCCTCGTGCGCTTGACGTGGTCCGCGAGCACGCCGAACGGGAGCGTGGCGACGGCGCCGACGAGCAGCGTCGACGCCACCAGCAGGCCCACCTGCGTATCGCTGATGCCGAGCGCGTGGCGCAGCTCCGTGGCCGACGCACCGACGGTGGCGACATCCGCGCCGCTCAGTCCCAGCACCGCGGCCAGCATGGCGAGAATCGGCAACTGGCGGCGGCTGAGCAGGTGACCGGACGGGGACGGCGAAACATCGGCCAGCTACCCGATCAACGGCGGCGCGAACCACGCGCGGGAGTCATGCGGCCGGTGCGGGTACTGGGTCCCCGTGCAGCACGGCGTCGATCCCACCGACCGCCCGTTCCGGGTCGATCGGCGCCGCGTGCTGATCTCGATCGGGCTCGCGATCGTCCTCGCGGCCGGGGCGATCGGGCTGATCGGCGAGGTCGCGAACTACGGCCGGATCACGCGCGCGCTCACGGAGGCGCACCACGCCTGGCTGATCGGATGCCTGATCGGCGAGCTGCTCGCCTACGTCGGATACATCCTGGCCTATCGCGACGTCGCCCGGGTCGGCGACGGGCCGGTGCTGCCGATGTGGACGGTCACGCGCGTCGTCGTCATCGGCTTCGGGGCGTTCGTCCTTGGCTCGACGCCGGGCGGGCTCGCGGTCGACTACTGGGCGCTTCACCGCGCGACCGGCGACAGCCGCGACGCGGCCCGGCGGGTGCTCGCACTGAACACGCTCGAGTGGGCGGTCCTGGGCGCGTTTGCATCCGTGTCCGCGGTGGTGCTGCTCGCCGGCCAGGCCGACGGCGTCCCGGTGGGGCTGGCGGTCGCCTGGCTCATCATCACGCCGGTCTGCGCCGTGCTCGGGGTGTGGATCGCCCGTCCGAGCCGGGTCGAGCGGCTGACCTCGGAGCCGCCCCGCTCGCGAGATACCGCCGGCAGTGCGATCACGCGTCCCGCCCGAAAGCTCGTCGTGATCGCGCGGGAGGGCCTCGGCGACGCGCTGGCCGGGATCCTCGTCATCCGCATACTCGTACGAAACCCGCTGCGCAACTGGGCCGGGATCATCGGGTTCGCCGTCTACTGGGCCGGCGACCTGCTGGCGCTCTACGCCGGCCTGAAGGCGTTCCAGATCGACGTCGGGCCGGCGCGGCTGATCGTGGCCTACACGACGGGCTACCTGATCACCGCGCTCCCGCTGCCCGTGGGCGGCGCGGGCACCACCGAGGCGACCATGGCCTGGACGCTCAACCTGGTCGGCGTGCCGTTCGCCCAGGGCCTGCTCGCGGCCGTGGCGTACCGCCTCTTCTCGTTCTGGCTGCCGCTCTTCCCCGCCCTTGCGTTCCTGCCCATGACCGGGGGCCTCGCCGACGACCTCGACCGGATCCGATCGACGCGTTTCGACGGTCCCGGCGACGGGTAGTGCCACATATCGGACACCGATGTACTTTCGTGGGGTTCTTGGAGAAGGAGTGAGGTGTGAGGCATGTCTTCGCGAACCATGACGTTCTGACGGAAGGGTGCGGGCAGTTCATCGACGTCACCGAAGACGTCGAAAGAGCGGTCGAGGACAGCGCCATCACGAACGGGATGGCGCTCGTCTACTCGCCGCACACGACCTGTGCGGTGGTGATCAACGAGCGCGAGTCCGGCTTCATGGAGGACATCGCCGAGGTGCTCCAGAGCGTCGCGCCGCTCGCCGCCGATCACTACTACCGCCACGACGATCTCGAGATCCGGACGGAGGGGCTCGACGGCGACGCGCACGAGACCCCGAACGGCCATGCGCACTGCCGGGCCGTGCTGATGAGCGCGTCGCAGACCGTCCCGGTCGTGGACGGCCGTCTGCGCCTCGGCCACTGGCAACGGCTCTTCTTTTGCGAGCTCGACCGCGCCCGCGAGCGCAAGGTCTTCATCCAGGTCATCGGGGACTAGGTGCTGTCCCGGCAGGTTGTGCCCCCTCCCCCGGCGATCGGGTCGGCGGAGCTCCGCGACCTCCGGCGCGCGGAGAACTTCTCCGTCGCGTCGGCCTGGATTCCGCGCCGCGAGCGGCGGCTGCTCCTGGCCGTCTACGCGTACGCCCGGCTGGTCGACGAGGTCGGCGACGGCAGCCGTGAGGACGCTTCCGCGGTGCTGGACGCGATCGAGCACGACGTGCGCGCAGGGGCCGGCGGCGGCCTGCGCGTGCCGGCGCTTGGGCCGGTGCTGACCCGGCTCGAGAGCGGCGGCCTGCCCCGGGAGCCGCTCCTCGACCTGATCGAGGCCAACCGGCGCGATCAGGTCGTCAGCCGCTACGAGACCTTCGACGACCTGATCGGGTACTGCCGCCTGTCGGCCGACCCGGTCGGACGGCTGGTGCTCGAGGTCATGGGCGCGTCGAGCGCCGTCACGCGGCCGCTGTCCGACGCGATCTGCTCGGGGCTCCAGGTCGTCGAGCACCTCCAGGACGTGCGCGAGGACGCGCGGCGCGGACGGGTGTACCTGCCCGCCGCCGACCTCGCCGCCGACCGTGTCTCCGTGGGCGAGCTCGATGCGCCGTCCGCCGGCGCCGGGTTGCGCCGGGTGATCGCGCTCCAGTCGGCCCGGGCGCGGGCGCTGCTCGTCACCGGGTCGCCGCTGGCGGGGACGCTCCGCGGCTGGAAACGGGTGGCGGTGGCCGGATACGTGGCCGGCGGGCTCGCCGCCGTCGCAGCGCTCGCCGCGGCGGACTTCGACGTCCTGGGCCGGCGCCCGCGGCCGGGTCGGGCGGCGCGCGCGGCACTCACCGCCCGGGTGGCCGTGAGGGGGCGGGCACGGTGAGCGGCCTCGCCGTCGCCTCCTACGAGCACTGCGAGGCGGTCACGCGGGCGAACGCGCGCAACTTCTACTACGGCATCCGCCTGCTGCCGACGCCGCGGCGCTCGGCGATGTGCGCGATCTACTCGTTCGCCCGTCGCGTCGACGACATCGCCGACGGGCCCGGGACGACCGAGGCGAAGCTGGCCGGGCTGCGTGCCGCCGCCGACGACCTGCACCGGCTGGGGGAGCGGACGGACGATCACGTCATGCTCGCGCTCGCCGACGCGGCAGAGCGGTTCCCGATCCCGCTGGATGCCTTCGACGACCTGATCGCAGGTGCGCGGATGGACGTCGTCGGCGCCCGCTACGAGCGCTACGGCGACCTCGTCACCTACTGCCGCCGCGTCGCCGGGTCGATCGGGCGGCTGTCGCTCGGGGTCTTCGGCCAGGCGAGCGGCGGCGACGCCGACGGGCGCGCCGACGATCTCGGCGTGGCGATGCAGCTCACGAACATCCTCCGCGACGTCGGCGAGGATCTCGCCGCAGGGCGCGTGTACCTGCCCGGCGAGGACATGGCCGCGTTCGGCTGCGACATCTCGGGCGAGACCGATCCGGACGCGCTCGCCGACCTGATCCGGTTCGAGGCCGCCCGCGCGCACGGGTGGTTCGCGGTCGGCCGGCGGTTGCTGCCGCTCCTCGACCGCCCCAGCGCCGCCTGCGTGGCGACGATCGCCGGCACCTACGAGCAGCTCCTGCGCCGGATCGAGCGGCGGCCGCAGGCGGTCGTCCGCGAGCGCGTCCGGGTGCCGGTGTGGACGAAGGCCTGGATCGTGTCCCGCGCGCTCCTGGAGTCGCGACCGTGACGCGGGCCGACGTGATCGTCGCCGGAGGCGGCCTGGCCGGAATCGCCGCCGCGCTCCGGTGCGCCGACGCCGGGCTCGACGTCGTGCTGGCCGAGCGGCGGCCCGTGCTCGGCGGCGCGACCTACTCGATCGACCGCGACGACCGCACGATCGACAACGGCCAGCACGTCTTCCTGCGCTGCTGCGGCGAGTACCGCGCGCTGCTGCGCCGGATGGGGTCGGAGAACCTGACCGAGCTGCAGCCGTCCCTCGAGATCCCGCTGGTGCAGCCGGGCGGCGCCGTGCGCCGCCTGCGGCGCGGGCCGGGACACGCGCCGTTGCACCTGGCGCCGATCCTGCTCGGCCTGCCCGGCCTCTCCCCCGTCGAGCGGCTGCGGGCGGCGACGGCCGTGCTGGCGCTGGGCGACGTCGACCCGGACGACCGGCGCGCCGACGAGTGCGGGCTCGGCGAATGGCTGCGCGAGCGGCGCCAGTCGCCGAGGGCGATCCGCATGCTCTGGGAGCTGATCGTCCGCCCCACGCTGAACCTGCGGGCCGCCGATGCGTCGCTGGCGATGGCCGCGCGGGTGTTCCGGACGGGACTGCTCGAAGGGTCCGACGCGGGCGACATCGGGTGGGCCACTGCGCCGCTGCGCCGGGTGCACGGCGACGCGGCCGCCCGGGCGCTGGCCGAGGCCGGCGTCGACGTCCGCCTGCACGCCGCCGTCACGGCGGTCGAGCCGCGCGCCGACGACCTGGCCGTGACCGCCGGCGGAGAGGAGATCGCCGCGGCCGCGGTCATCGCCTGCATGCCGCCGCGGCATGCGCTGCGCGCGCTCCCACCGGGAGCGCTCGACCCGGACACGGCGGACGCGCTCGGCAGCTCGCCGATCGTGAACCTGCACGTCGTCTACGACCGCCCGGTGACCGGCCTGCGGTTCGCCGCGGCCACGCGCGGGCCGGTGCAATGGGTCTTCGACCGCAGTGCCGCATCGGGCGGGCCGGGCCAGTACCTGGCCGTCACGCTCTCCGCCGCGGATGCGCTGGCGGACTGGCCCACCGCGCGCCTGCGCACGCTGTTCGCCCCCGCCCTCGCCGAGCTCTTCCCCACCGCGCGGAAGGCGCGCATGACGGACTTCTTCGTCACCCGCGAGCGCCACGCCACGTTCCGCGCGGCACCCGGCAGCGGACGGGCCCGGCCGGGGCCGCGCACGCCGGTCGCCGGCCTCTACCTGGCCGGCGCGTGGACGCGCACCGGCTGGCCGGACACGATGGAGGGGGCCGTGCGCAGCGGCCGCGCGGCCGCCGCGATGCTGCTCCGCGACCGCGCCACCGCCCCTCCGGCGAGGGCGGCGGCATGACCCTGCAGCTCAAGGGCACCCGGGCCCACACGGGCCGGAACGGGCTCGACCTCGCCGTCCAGCATCTGCTCGCGAGGCAGTCGGCCGAGGGCTGGTGGAAGGGCGAGCTCGAGACCAACGTCACCATCGACGCCGAAGACCTGTTCCTGCGCCACGTCCTGGGCGTGCTCGGACCGCGCGAGTCGGAGCCGACCGCGCGCTGGATCCGGCACCGGCAGCGGGACGACGGCAGCTGGTCCACCTTCCACGACGGCCCCGCGGACGTGTCGACCACGGTCGAGGCCTACGTCGGCCTGCGTCTG